>DATGDO010000164.1:0-14829 GCA_035310805.1 Solirubrobacterales bacterium | reverse complement strand
GTCATAGGTCCAGCCCGTCTTGGTCTCGTAGGGGAACTGCTCGGGACGGATGAAGCTCTTCATGCGCAGCTCGGTCGGGTCCACGTCCGTCTCGAGGGCGAGCTCGCCGACGAGCCGCTCGATCAGGTAGATCGCCTCGGTCACCCGGAAGGAACAGCGGTAGGCGACTCCGCCCGGTGCCTTGTTCGTATAGACGGCCTTGACGCTGCAGTGGGCCGCCTCCAGGTCGTAGGAGCCGGCGAACACGTGGAAGAAGCCGGCTGGGAACTTCGACGGCTGCGCCGTGCTGTCGAAGGCGCCGTGGTCGGCGATCACGTCGACCCTGGCGCCGGTGATCTTGCCGTCCTTCGCGCAGATCTGGCCGCTCATCACGTAGTCACGCGCAAACCCCGTCGACATCAGGTTCTCGGAGCGATCCTCGACCCACTTGACCGGCTTCCCGGTGACGATCGAGCCCACGATCGCGCAGACGTACCCCGGGTAGACGGGGACCTTGTTGCCGAACCCGCCACCGATGTCGTTGGTCTTGATGCGGATCATGTGCTCGGGCAGGCCCGCCACCTGCGCGTACACGGTCCTGTGCAGGTTCGGCGCCTGGTTGCCGTTGTAGATGTCGAGCTGGCCCGTCTCCGGGTCCATGTCGGCGATCATGCCGCAGGTCTCCAGCGGCGCCGGGTGGCAGCGCGGATAGATCATCTCGCGGCTGACGACGACGTCAGCCTCGGCGAAGACGCGATCGCACTCCTCCGCGTCGCCGGCCTCCCAGAGGGGGGTCGCGAGATTGTCTCTCTGGTCCGGCTTGTCGTCCCGGATCAGCGGCGCATCTGGATCGAGCGCCTTCCTGGCGTTGACCACAGCGGGCAGCGGCTCATACTCGACGTCGATCAGGGGCAGCGCGTCCCGCGCCGCGTAGCGGTCCTCCGCGATCACGAAGGCCACTTCCTGACCCTGGAACCTGACCTTGTCTCCGGCGAGCACGGCCTGCGAGTCGTACGAGAGCGTCGGCATCCAGGCGAGCCCGAGCGTCTCGAGGTCCTTGGCGGTGATCACCCTGTGCACCTTCGGATGCGCGAGGGCGGCGGAGGTGTCGATCGAGACGATGCGGGCGTGAGCGTACGGGCTGCGCAGGATCGCTCCATGCAGCATTCCCGGCAGCACGATGTCGTCGAGGTAGGTCCCCTGGCCCCGGATGAAGCGCGCGTCCTCCTTGCGCTTCATGTTGCCGTAGCCGACCGGGGTCTCTTTCGCCGCAGTAGTCGCCATTCTCATCTCCTCGCTTCGGCGCCCTCATGCTCGGCCGCCCATCGGATCGCCCTGACGATGTTGGCATAGCCGGTGCACCGGCAGATCGAGCCCGAGATCGCGGTTCTGATCTCGGCCTCGGAGGGGTCGGGGTTCTCATCGAGCAGGGCACGGGCGGTCATGATCATCCCCGGCGTGCAGAAGCCGCACTGCAGACCGTGCTCCTCGTGGAAGCCCTGCTGGATCGGATCGAGCTCGCCGTCGACCTCCATCGACTCGATCGTGCGGACCTCGTGCCCGTCGCAGGTGACCGCGAGGGTCGTGCACGATTTGACCGGGCGGCCATCGAGATGCACGACGCAGGCGCCGCAGTTGGAGGTGTCACAGCCCCAGTGCGTGCCGGTCAGGCCAAGCGTGTCCCGCAGGAAGTGGACCAGCAGCAGGGCGGGCTCGATCTCCCGTGTGTGGTCCTCGCCGTTGACCTTCACCGTGACTTCCATTCAGGCCTCCTGATCCAGTGGGCGTTCGGCGGCGCGCCTCAGCGCCCGCTTCGTGAGCTCGCCGGCGAGATGGCGCTTGTAGTCGACCGGCCCCCGCCCGTCCGCAATCGGAGAGCACTCCTCGGACGCCAGCGCGCCCGCCTCGGCGAACAGCTCCTCCGAGGGGCTCTTGCCGCGCAGCAGCTCCTCGGACCGCGTGGCGTGGACCGTGGTCGGCCCTGCTGCGCTCAGCGCCACGCCGGCGTCCGAGATCGTGCCTTCATTCACCCAGAGGGCGGCGGAGACCGCGACGATCGCCCAGTCGCCCGCCCTCCGCTCCACCTTCACGTGGGCGCTGCGGCCACCCGGCCTCAGCGGCACTCGGACCTCGGTCAGGATCTCAGCGTCCCCGATCGCCGTCATGTAGGGCCCGACGTGAAAGTCCTCCATCGAGACGGTGCGCTCCCCGTCCGAGCCGGCGATGACAACGGTGGCCTTGAGCGCCGAGCAAACGGCCGAGAGGTCCTCGGCGGCGTCCGCCTGGGCCAGTGAGCCGCCGATCGTGCCGCGGTTTCGCACCACCGGGTCGGCGATCACCGTCTCGGCATCGGTGAAGACCGGGAAGTGCCTGGCGAGGAGCTCGGACTCGAGCAGCTCGCGGTGGCGCGTCATCGCCCCGATTCGAATCTCCCCGTCCGCCTCCCTGATGTAGGAGAGCTCGTCCAGCTCGTTGATGTCGATCAGGCGCTCGGGATTCGCCAGGCGCAGCTTCATCATCGGCAGCAGGCTGTGCCCGCCCGCCAGGATTCGGGTCTCGGGTCCGTACTTCTCGAGCAGCTCGATCACGTTCGGGACGCTCGTCGCCCGCTCGTACTGGAAAGGTCCCGGGGTCTGCACTGGAGAGCCTGGCCCCTGCTCACCCACCCGGCGCGCTCGGGTCGCCGGACGCCCGCGCGCCATCTTCCTCCGGGAACACCTCGGGCGCATCGATGCCGATGGTCGGAGACCTCGGCCGGTGCTTGGGCCCTCCGGGCTCGTCGGCGGTCGGGCCGCTGGGGTTGTGGTAGATCGAGCGCGCCGCGGCGCTCGAGTGGCTCGGGTCCCTGATCGCGGCGCCCGACATGGCGCCCGCTCCGAGCGGGCTCTCGCGTCCAAGCCGGGCGAGCTGCACCGCGCCCCGCGTGTAGACCTCGCCGATGTTCTTCACCTCGCCCGTCCTGCCCTGGCGCTCGAGCACGGAGGCGCCGGCGCCGGGGTACAGCGACTCGACCAGGCCGGCGGCGTCGTCCTTGCCGGCCTTCTTGTCGAGCAGGCCCTCGAGCAGATCGGTCCCCGCAGAAAGATCTCTGTTGATCGCCGCAACGGCGCCGTTCACCGGCTTGCTCTTGCTCACGATTTCACCCACCGAGGTGATCACTGCATCCAGCCCGGCGGTGATCTTCCGAAGCTCGAGGATCACGGCAACCAGGTAGACGATCAGCGCCAGGATCGCGAGGACCACCGCAACGAGGGTGACCACGGCCGCGGGCTCCATCGGTCAGGCGTCCTCGAGGATGGTGTCGAGCGAGCCGCCGTAGTTCGCGACGACCGCGACCGTCTGGCTGACCTGCTCCTGGGTCGTGTCGAGGAGCACGACGGCGTCTAGGTCCTTCGAGGCGGCCTCGGCCACGGGTTGGAGCGCGTCGACGGTCGACGTGACCGCCTTGGCTGCATTCAGCACGCCGCGGAGCAGCAGAACGACCACGGGCACGACCACCAGCAAGAGGACCGCGTTGCCGATCCACCAGAGCGTCATCGTTTCTCCGCGTGCTCCGCGACGATCGCCGCCTTCCTGGCGACGGAGGGCATCAGGCCGATGATCCCCTCGAACTGGGCGTTGATCGCCTCCAGCGCGGGGCGCAGCGGGCGCAGGTGCCCCGCCTCGACCGTGGTCAGCGCGTCGCCGAGCTCGCCGAGGCCCCTGGCGATCGAGTTCAGCCGGCGGCGGATCTCGATCAGCGCGAGCGCCAGCACGACCACGAGGACCACGGCCTCGGCCACGCTCAGGACGATCAGGAGCGAGGTGCTCATCGTGGCTCTCCGTAGCCCTGGGAGAGCGCGTTCATGTACCCGTCCTGGACCACCCCCTCGGCGGCGATCTGCTCGAGCACCGGGGCGGTCGCCTCGAGCTGCGGGATGCTCGCCGTGTTCTCGGCCACCTGTCCGGCGGCGCCGAGCAGGCCCGTGACGCTCGTCTGAATTCTCCGGAGCAGATTGAGCAAGACGAGCAGCATGCCCGCCACCACCAGGGCCACCAGCAAGCCCACCGCCAGCGTCACATACCAGAGGGTTCGCTCCGCGCCCGCCAGGGCGACCACGACATCCATCAGTGCCCGACGGCCGCCTTTCTGAGCGCCCTTGCCGCATGCAGGATCCTGACGCCGGAGTCGTTGATCTTCGCGATGCCGCCGAGCTCGTCCGTCTGCGAGCGCACCACCTCGACGGCCTCGTTCGCGGTCTCTGCCTGCCCGGCGATCCGATTCGCCAAGGCGAGGATGGTGGCGACGATGATGACCGCGACGACCACCACGACGGCGCCGAGCCCCAAGCCGATGTACCAAGAGGTCGTGTCCGCGCCGATCAGCACCCCACTGCCTCTCCGCCAAGGCCGACACCCATGTCGCGACAATATTACAAGCGACCTCAAGCCTTCCCAGGGCCGTCAGGGAGTCACAGCTTCGCCAGGTTCTCCGAGAACTCCTTGATCATCCCCTCGGTGACGGCGGCGATCACTCCCTCGCCCATCTGGGCGGCCTTGCCCGTGACGTCGACTTGGGAGTGAAGCGCAACCTCCGTCCCGCCGTCGGTACCCGTCAGCTGAATCGAGACCCTGGCATCCGCATTGCCCTGACCTCCCGCCTCCTTCGCGCGGGCGTTCATCATCGCCCGGTGAGCGCTGTCCTCCTGCTCGACGATCTCAGCGGGGCCCGAGTAGTTCATCGACATCGACCCGAGCTTGATCTTCACCTCGGCCTTGACGGCGTTTTCGCCCGTCTTCTCGAGAATCCTCGCGCCGGGGACGCAGGGCACGACGCGCTCCAGATCGGTCATCGTGCTCCATACCTCGTCGACGGGCTTCTCCACCGTGAACGAATTGTTGAACTCCATCGGGGTCGCCTCTCCTCCAAGTCGGATTGAGCCGGGCCTCTCTCCTTGGCATCGCCTGGCCGGCGCTCGTCAGTCCGAAAGACGTAGCGTACGTCCATGGCGATCATGCCAGGCGCACACCGGCTGGGGCCGGAGAACGCCAGACTCCAGGTGAGAACTGGGCGGAGGGGAGCCGCCGCGATGGCGGGTCACGACCTGACCATCGACGTCACCTCGTGGGAGGGAGCCCTCGAGGTGGGCGAGGATCCCGCGCGGGTCAACCTCAACCTCCGGGTCGATGCACGCTCCCTCCAGGTGAGGGAGGGCTCCGGAGGCGTCCAGCCGCTGGGCGAAGACGACAAGGTCGAGATCAAGAAGACCATGGAGGAGGAGGTGCTGGGGGACCGGCCAATCGAGTTCCAATCCACCGAGGTCGAGCCTCTCGACGGTGGACGGCGCCTCCAGGTCAGTGGCGAGCTCACCATCAACGGCAACACCCACCCACTCGACGTCGATCTCAACCTCAACCCTGATGGCCGGCTCTCGGGCAGGGCCACCGTCAGCCAGTCCAATTGGGGCATCAAGCCGTATTCAGGGCTATTCGGCACTCTCAAGGTCAAGGATGAGGTCGAGGTGGTGGCCGAAGCGTCCATCCCCGCGGAAGCTGCGCCGCGGTGAACGGGTTCGTCTCCCGAGGCTTCCAGGGTCGCCGGCGCATCCCAGAGGAGCTGGCCGAGCGTCTCCCGACGGGCCAATACGCGGAGCCCGGCTTTCCGGTGCTGACCGCCGGGCCGACGCCGGAGGTCGCCATAGAGGATTGGGCCCTGAGGATCGACGGGATGGTCGGCGAGCAGCGCGAGTGGAGCTGGTTGGAGTTCGGCGCCCTGCCCTTCGAGGAGATTCCGTGCGACATCCACTGCGTCACCAAGTGGTCGAAGCTCGGCACCAGCTTCCGCGGAGTCTCGCTCGACGCCCTGCTCGAGGAGGTCGAGCCGCTCGGCACCTATGCGATGGCCTACTCCTACGGCGGCTATACGACAAACCACGCGATCGAGGACCTCACCGACGGCAGGGCCTGGGTGGTGACGGAGCACGAGGGTGAGCCGCTCCCGCGCGAGCACGGCGGACCGGCTCGACTGCTCGTGCCCCATCTCTACTTCTGGAAGAGCGCCAAGTGGATCGCCGGCCTCCGGCTCATGGACCACGACGAGCCCGGGTTCTGGGAGACGAACGGCTACCACAATCGCGGCGATCCCTGGAACGAGGAGCGCTATTGGACCGACTGACGGCCGAGCCTCGGAGCCCGGTCGAGCAGCGAGCCCCGGGCCGCTGGCAGATCGGAATGGTCGCCTCGATCAAACGGGAGACCCCGCGGGTCAAGTCGTTTCGCATCAAGCTGCCGATGTGGATGCCGCACACGCCGGGGCAGCACTACGACGTTCGCCTCACCGCCCCCGACGGCTACCGGGCCCAGCGCTCCTATTCGATCGCCTCC
Source organism: Solirubrobacterales bacterium (assembly GCA_035310805.1). GTDB lineage: Bacteria > Actinomycetota > Thermoleophilia > Solirubrobacterales > 70-9 > DASUPK01. The sequence goes on along the minus strand of DATGDO010000164.1, from coordinate 8,487 downwards.
TCCCCCCTCGACGAGGGCGAGATCGAGTTGACCATCGATCGGCTCGCGGATGGCGAGGTGTCGCCGTATTTCCACGACGTGGTCGTCGAGGGCGATCAGGTGGAGGTCCGCGGGCCGTTCGCCTCCTACTTCATCTGGCGGGGTGAGAAACCGGTGTTGCTGGTCGGCGGCGGCTCCGGCGTAGTGCCGCTGATGGCGATCCTGCGCCACCGCCGGCTGACGATGCCCGACCTCCCGATGCGTCTGGTCTACTCGGTCCGCACGGCCGAGGACGTGATCTACGCGGACGAACTCGGAGACGATGCGGTGCTTACGTTCACCCGCGAGTCCCCACAGGGCTGGAGCGGGCACCGTGGGCGCATCGATCGCGAGCTTCTCGCGGAGGCCGGGATCGACCCGGGAACTGCCTTCGTCTGCGGCTCTAACGGGTTCGTCGAGGCCGCCTCCCGCCTGCTGCTGCAGGCGGGATACGACCCCGATCAGGTCCGCACCGAGCGCTTCGGTCCGACCGGGGCCGCAACGTGAAGCGGGTCAAGGCAACGCGACACCACTGAGCAACGTCGATGCCGAGCACGGACGCGCCTCGCTCCGCCGCTCCGGCTGCGACATGGCCGGGGCCAGTGGCGATGTCGAACGTTCGCGTTCCCGGGCTCCGGGAGGCCGCTCCCCCGGTCCACCAGCGGGCTCAGCGCTCGTTCTTCGACTGCCAGAAGGCGACCTCACCGCCGTCCGGCGTCGAGACGACGCTGCGCCAGCCCTCCCGGCCCTCGCGTGGGCCGAGCAGCACCTCGCCGCCGAGGGCACGGGCCCGGTCCGTGCTCCTGACGACGTCGCGGACCTTGACGTAGGGCAGCCAGAGCGGCTGTCTCACCTCGCACTCGACGACGCCGCCGCCCAGGCGGCCGCCCATGCCGAGAGCCAGGTACGAGCCCTCCCCGGCCTGGATGCGCTCCGGCCGCCAACCGAAGAGCTGCGCGTAGAACGCCACTGCCCCCTGGAGGTCACCGGTGTGGAGCTCCAGGTGGATCACCGAGTTGGCGGGCGCGCACCTCATCCCTGCCAGATAGACCGGGGACGGCGCAGAAATTCATCGGTTCGGCGATGAATCCGGTGCCGGCCTCCGTCTAGTCTCCAGAGAAGGGATGAGCCCAGGCCCGACAGAGTCGACAGTCGAGCAGCGAGAGCTCCTCGAAACGGCCCGCAAGGGCAGCGAGGACGCCTACCGCCGCCTGGTCGAGCCGCACCGCTCCGCGCTCCAGGCCCACTGCTATCGCATGCTGGGCTCGGTCCAGGATGCCGAGGACGCCCTGCAGGAGGCGCTGGTCCGCGCCTGGCGCGGGCTCGACAAGTTCGAGGGCCGCAGCTCGCTGCGCTCCTGGCTGTACCGGATCGCGACGAACACCTCCCTGGACGCGATCCAGCGGCGGCCCAAGCGGATCCTGCCGATCGACTACGGCCCTCCGGCCGATCCGCACGGCGGCGTCGGCGAGCCGCTGGTGGAGTCGGTCTGGCTCGAGCCCTTCCCCGACGAAACCCTGGCGATCGAGGACGGCTACGCGTCGCCCGACGCCCGCTACGAGCAGCGCGAGGCAGTGGAGCTCGCCTTCGTCGCCGCCCTCCAGCATCTGCCCGCCAACCAGCGCGCGGTACTGATCCTGCGGGAGGTGCTCGGCTTCTCCGCGCAGGAGACCGCCGACTCGCTCGACACCAGCGTCGCCTCGGTGAACAGCGCGCTACAGCGCGCCCGGGCGACGATCGAGAAGAAGCTTCCCGAGCAGAGTCAGCAGAAGACGCTGCGCTCGCTCGGCGACGAGAAGCTGCGCGAGATCGTCGAGCAGTACGCGGACGCCTGGGAGCGGAACGACGTCGACACGGTCGTCTCCCTGCTCGCCGAGGACGCCGCCTTCACGATGCCGCCGATGGCCCGCTGGTTCTTCGGCCACGACGGGATCCGCGGGTTCCTGGAGGGCTTCTCGATGATCCCCGATTGGCGCTGGCGGGCGATCCCGACCACCGCCAACGGCCAGCCGGCGCTCGCCTTCTACAGCTGGGACGAGGAGCAGGGCGCGCGAGTCCCCTTCGCGATCAACGTGCTCAGCTTCGAGGGCGAGAAGATCAAGGAGGTCGACGCCTTCATCCTGCGCGCCTCCCAGGACCCGGATCCCGAGGTCCAGGCGCGGACACCGGAGCAGCCCGCCGACTACGAGAAGCTGGCCAGGGCATACGAGCGCTTCGGGCTGCCCGCCAGGCTCGACTGAGACGTTCGTCACACATGGCTTGACTTCAAGCCCGGTCGAACTTGTACAAGGAGCGGTCGAACTTGTACAACGAGCGATGAGTTCTGGGGGCGGCCGCGGTCGTAACTGGACAACGACCGCAAACTCGACGGGGCAACAGGAGGCCAACCAGATGCAGGCACAGACCGGAACGGAACAGACGCAGACAGACCCGATCAGCGACCGAAACCGGTGGATCGCGCTCTACGTGCTGTGCGTGGGCATGCTGATGATCGTGCTCGACATCACCGTCGTGAACGTGGCGCTCCCCTCGATCAAGAGCGACCTCGGCTTCTCGCAGTCGAGCCTCGCCTGGGTGGTGAACGCCTACCTGATCACCTTCGGCGGTCTGCTCCTGCTCGCCGGGCGCCTCGGCGACCTGATCGGGCGCCGGACGATCTTCCTGGCCGGTCTGGCGGTCTTCGTGGCGGCCTCGGTCCTCTGCGGTGCCTCGCAGAGCGAAGGGATGCTGATCGGCGCTCGCCTGCTGCAGGGCATCGGCGGCGCGATGACGTCGGCCGTCATCCTCGGAATGATCGTGACGATGTTCCCGGAGCCCCGGGAGCAGGCGAAGGCGGTCGGCGTCTACGCGTTCGTCGCCTCGGCCGGCGGTGCGGTCGGGCTGCTGCTCGGCGGAGTCATCACCCAGGCGATCAGCTGGCACTGGATCTTCTTCGTCAACGCCCCGATCGGGATCGCGACCGCGGTCTTCGCAACCCGGCTGCTCGAACGGGACGAGGGCATCGGCTTCCGCGAAGGCGCCGACGTCCCTGGGGCTTTCCTGATCACCGCGTCCCTGATGCTGGGCGTCTACGCGATCGTCAAGCCCGCGGCCGAGCAGGGCTGGGGCGCGACGGAGACGCTCGCCCTCGGAGCGGTCTCGTTCCTCCTGCTCGCGGCGTTCATCGGTCGCGAGGCGACCGCCCGTACCCCGCTGATCCCGCTGCGGATCTTTCGTTCGCGCAATGTCAGTGGGGCCAACATCGTGCAGGTGCTGACGGTCGCGGGGATGTTCGGGATGTTCTTCATGGGCTCCCTTTACCTGCAGCTGGTCCAGGGCTATGACGCGCTCCAGATCGGCTTGGCCTTCCTGCCCGTGACGATCATCATGGGGACGCTCACGGGCCGCTTCTCGGAGCCCCTGATCATGCGCTTCGGCGCGCGCAGACTGCTCTTCCCTGGTCTCAGCCTGGTGGCCGCCGGCCTCGTGCTGTTCACGCGGGCCCCAGTGGACGCCACCTACGCCACTGACGTGCTCCCGGTCCTGGTCCTGCTGGGAACGGGCATCGGTGTCTGCTTTCCCGCGCTGATGACGATCGCGATGTCGGGTGCGACCCGGGCCGACGCCGGGCTCGCCTCGGGGCTCGTCAACACCTCCGCCCAGGTCGGCGGTGCGCTGGGCCTGGCGGTGCTGGCGACGCTGGCGACGTCGCGCAGCGACGACCTGGAGGCGGCCGGGCACTCGACCGCCTCGGCGCTGACCAGCGGCTACCACCTGGCTTTCTGGATCGCAGCCGGATTGGTCGTGGCAGCGATTGGCGTCGCCGCGGTGGTGCTCCAGTCGGAGGAGAAGGCCGCCGAGCAGTTCGCAGGCGAGGAGGCCGAGCAGATGCCGGCCGGTGACGCCGCCTACTCCGAGGCGGCCTAGTCACCGCCCAGCATGGATGAGCGCATCCAGCGGGCCCTGGAGAACGATCGGACGATCGACGTCACCACCACCGGCCGTCGCAGCGGGAAACGGCGCCGCATCGAGCTCTGGCGCTACCGCTACGACAACCGGACGTTCCTGAGCGGGTCGCCGGGGACCCGCGCCTGGTATGCGAACCTGCTGGCCCACCCGGAGTTCACCTTTCACCTCAAGGGCAGCGTCCAGGCGGACCTGCCCGCGGTCGCCCGGCCGATCACCGACGAGGGGGAGCGCCGCGAGGTGGTCGCCGGGATCCTCGACGACCTGGGCCGGGGCTGGGGCAAGCTCGAGGAATGGGTCGCCGGCAGCCCGCTGATCGAGGTCGAGTTCCGCGAGCAGAGCCCACCAGGCTCGACTGGTGAGCTTCGCGAAGGTCGGGAGCAGCGTCGCCCAGGCAGAGCGTGAGCGCGTTGGTGACCCGGCAGGGCGACGGCAAAACGCCTCCGTTAGCGTGCCCGGAGTGAAACGGAAGGCGGAAAGGCGACTGCGGCCAGTGCTGCTCGGGGCGGCGCTGCTCGGCGCCCTGGCTACGGCCGGCTGCGGCGAGAAGTCGGAGCCGGCGGTACACCCCCCGACGACTGCGGCCACCACGACGACCTTACCGCCGCCGCCGACGACCACGACACCTTCCGCGCCCACGAAGCCGGCGCCGACCCCGACCGCCCCGCTCCCGAAGACGACCCCCTGAGCGCTCAGCGCGCCTGCGCGCGCAGGAAATCGGCAAGCTCCCTCGCCTGGGTGGCGGGGTCGCTCGAGCGGGGCACGGACAGCGAGGGGTTCACGCTCCGCTTGGCGCCGCCGGCCTTGCTCGTCGACTGCGAGCCACCGGAATCGAAGGCGACGATCGCCCCCGCCGCCACGACCGCCACGGCCACGAGCACGGCGACGAGCCGTACCCTCGTCCGGCGCCCGCGGGCGAGCCTGGCCGTCGGGACCGGCCAGTTCGCGGTCGTCGGGCCGGTCGCCGGCAAGCGCTGCGTCGGGCCCGCATGGGACTTGATCCGCCGGATCGCGCCGACCTCGCCGTCGCCGTCCACCGTCGCGAGCGCCTCGCCGAGCGACCGGGCGTCGCGGAAGCGCTCCTCCGGGTTCTTCCGGAGACAGCGCTCGACGATCTCGCGGATCTCCGGCGGGCGGGCCCGGGGCAGCAGCTCGTCAGCAACGACCCCGCATGCGTAGACGTCGGCGGCAGGGGTGATCTCACCGTCCGCGAGCTGCTCGGGCGCCATATAGCGGTCGGTCCCGATCACCTTGCCCGGCCTGGTCAGGCGGGTGGTCTCCTCGGCCGCGCGGGCGATCCCGAAGTCGGTGATCTTCAGGCAGCCATCGGATTCACGCAGCAGCAGGTTCTGCGGCTTGATGTCCCGGTGGACCAGCTTCTTCGCGTGGGCATGGCCGAGCCCCTCGCAGAGCTGTCGGAGCAGGTGGAGCGCCTCGGCCCGTGGCACCGGCTGCGGCCGGCCGTTGAGCCGGTCCGCGAGGGTGCCGCCGTCGACGTGCTCCATGACGATGTAGGGGCGGTCCTCCTCCTCGCCGACGTCGAAGACCTGAACGATGTTCGGGTGATCCAGCTTCGCGGCGAGACGCGCCTCGCGGGAGAACCGCTTCCGCACCTCGTCGTCGCCGGCGAAGTTGTCGGCGAGCAGCTTGATCGCGACCTGCCTGTCGAGCTTCAGGTCGCGGGCGCCGTAGACCGTCGCCATCCCGCCGTGGCCGAGGCGCTGCTGCAGCTCGTATCGATTCGAGCCGAGGCGCCGGTTCATTCGACCTTCCCCTTGAGCTTCGCCTGTCCCGGGGGAAGCTTGCCCCCGTGGCCAGGAGGCAGGTGTCCCTGACTCCCTCCGGGGTGGTCCTTCGCGGGCTTGTCGGGCTTCTGGGTCTTCTTCTTCGGCTTCGGCTGAGGCTGCTCCGGCGACGGCGGGGGTGGCGGCGGAGGGCAGTTGACCTCGTCGACGAGGGTTGCTGTCGCGGCGTCCACCTCGGGACGCAGGGTGTCCGGCAGGTCCGACCGCTCGACGGCCGACCGCAGGGCGTCGGCGGCATGGGCGGCCTGGCAGGTATCGCCCGCGGTCAGGTCGGAGGCGATCCGGTCGCTGAGCTTGGCGAGCCTGTTCGCGGTCGCCGCCGGGACGGCTGGGCGCTGGGTGACCGGCCCGCTATCGCCCGAGCCGCAGGCGACCAGGGCGAGCGGGGCCAGGGCAAGCGAAATCGCCAGCCCGGCGGCCCTTGGGTTCCCCGTCCACATCACTCGAAAAGCTCCTGCTCCCTCAGCCCCTTACCCATCGGTCGCTCCTGGAAACCGCTGCAGCCGGTGACCGGCAGGCGCGGATAGCGCGGGAACTCCGGCTCGGTCCTGGAGCGCTCGCAGAGCGAGAACTCGGAGCCGCGGGTGTTGCGAATCAGCTGCTGGTGCCGGCAGCGATCGCAGAGGCCGGCGGAGGTTCGGCTCACCGCTCTCGCAATGAATCGGGTGGCTCCTCCGGCAGCTCAGGGGTCGCGCTGGCGCGCGCCCTCGCATCGGCGTCGCCCCCTGCCTCCTCGGCGTCCTCGACAGCCTCCTCCGCGTGATCCGCGGCCTCCAGCGCAGCCTCGGCCGCCTCCTCCGCCCCGAAGATCGCCCTCTTCAGCCGCTCACCCACGTACTCGCCGCCCCGCTGCGCCCGCTCCAGCGGCTCCGTGAGCCTGACGACTCGGCCGAGCAGCTCGTTCATCCGCTCCGCCTGCTCGAGGGCCTGATCGGCCTGACGGCGCATCACCTCGAGCTGCTTGCGCGAGACCTCCATCAGGTCGTTCGCCTCGCGGATGCTGCGCTCCATGGTCCGCGGCAGCTCGATCGCTGCACGCGCCATCGAGATCGGCCAGGTGACGAGCTCCTGAAGCACGCCACCCAGGGTAATGAAGCTCGACTCGAAGGCTGCAAGAGGTCTTACTTCACTTTGTATAGTCGGTGTATGCGCACCTTCCGGCGCCTGCTCGACTTCCTGCGTCCCTACCGCCGCCCGCTGATCGGGTCGCTGTTGCTCGCCTGGCTGGCGATGGGGATGACGGTGCTGATCCCGCTGCTGATCGGCGGCGCCGTCAACGCGATCGAGTCTGAGCATCGCGACGACATCCTGCCGCTGGTGCTGGCACTGCTCGGAGCGGGCGTGCTGCGCCTGCTGCTCACCGTCGGGCGCCGGCTGATCGCGGGCAAGGTCTCGCTGGCCGTCGAGTTCGATCTCCGACAGCGCTTCTACGAGCACCTGCAGAAGCTCGAGCTGGCCTTCTTCGACAGCCAGCAGACCGGCCAGCTGATGTCACGAGCGACCGTCGACCTGCAGTCGATCCGCTTCTTCCTCGGCTACGGGCTGATCTGGGTGAGCCAGAGCGCCCTGACGATCCTGTTCGCGGCGGTGGCGATGTTCGTGCTCGACCCGCTGCTCGCCGTGCTCGCGCTGGCGCCCGTCCCTTTCCTGGTCGCGACGGCCACGCGCTACAGCCGTCGCAACCGGCCGGCCGAGCAGGAGGTCCAGCAGAGGGTCGGGGAGCTCACCGCGGGCGCCGAGGAGAGCGTCTCCGGGATCCGCATCGTCAAGGCCTTCGCGCGCGAGCGCCACATGCTCGACCGTTTCCGGCACTCCGCCAACCGGGTCTTCGAGCAGAGCATGGTCTCGACGCGGCTCCAGGCCTTCTACACGCCGCTGATGGGGTTCCTCCCGAACCTGGGCCTCGCCGCGGTCCTTCTCGTGGGCGGCCTCCAGGTGATCCACGGCCACGCGAACATCGGCCATCTCACCGCCTTCTACGTCTACGTCGTGATGCTCTCCGGACCGGTGCGCTGGCTCGGGATGTCGCTGAGCATGGCCCAGCGGGCGGTCGCCTCGGGCAACCGGATGTTCGAGATCCTCGACCGCGAGCCGTCGATGCAGAGCCCTCCCGATGCTCCCCCGCTGCCGGATGGCCGCGGCCGGGTCTCGCTGCAGCGGGTGACCCTGCGCTACGACGGCAGCGAGCCGGCCCTGACCGGCATCGACCTCGAGGTCGAGCCGGGGCGCACCGTGGCTCTGGTCGGCCCCACCGCTTCGGGCAAGACGAGCCTGGTCGGATTGCTCGCCCGCCTCTATGACCCCAGCGAGGGCCGAGTGGTGATCGACGGGGCCGACATCCGCCAGGTGGACCTGGCCTCGCTGCGCTCCGAGATCGCCTTCGTCGCGGACGACAGCTTCCTCTTCTCCGACACCGTCACCGGCAACATCGCCTACGCCCGCCCGGACGCGACGCCGGAGCAGATCGAGGCCGCCGCGCGTCGCGCCCAGGCCCACGAGTTCATCATGCGCCTCCCCGACGGCTACGACACGGTGATCGGCGAGCGCGGCCTGACGCTGTCCGGCGGACAGCGTCAGCGGGTCGCGATCGCCCGGGCGCTGCTCGCGGAGCCGCGCATCCTGATCCTCGACGACGCCACATCCTCGGTGGACGCCCGCACGGAGGCCGAGATCAAGGCCGGCCTGCGCGAGGCGATGAGGGGCAGGACGACCTTCATCG
>DATGDO010000163.1:0-2960 GCA_035310805.1 Solirubrobacterales bacterium | reverse complement strand
GGTGGCGTGCCGAAGGCGAGGGCCAAGAACAGGCCACTGATCGAGGAGGCTCCGAAGGAGAAGATGCCGGGCCGCCTCGACCCGATGCTGGCCAGGCCCGGAGAGGTACCCGAGTCCGAGTCGGACGACTGGGCATACGAGATCAAGTGGGACGGGGTCCGCGTCCTCGGCTACGCGGACCGGGGCAGGTGGTGCATGCTGAGCCGCCGGCACGAGGACGTCACCGCCCGCTACCCGGAGCTCGCCGCGATCGCGGAGGCCCTCGGCGATCACTCGGCGATCCTCGACGGCGAGGTCGTGGCGCTCGATCCCGGAGGCAGACCCCGCTTCCAGCTGATCCAGAGCCGCATGGGCCTCACCTCGCCCGCGGCGGTCAAGGCCCGCATGAAGGAGCAGCCCGTCGACTACGTGATCTTCGACCTGCTTCATCTCGACGGCCACCGCATTCGCGACCTCCCCTACGTCAAGCGGCGAAAGCTGCTCGAGGACCTCGGCCTCCACGGCCCGCGCTGGCGCACCCCCCGCTTCCGCCACGGCGGCGGCGCCGACCTGCTCGAGGCGGCCGGCCGACAGGGGCTGGAGGGCATCGTCGCGAAGCGCTGCGACAGCCCGTACCGCCCGGGCAAGCGGACCGGCGAGTGGATCAAGACGCGCGTCTGGCGCCGCCAGGAGTTCGCGATCGGCGGCTACATCCCGGGCGAGGGCAGGCGCGCCAAGCGTGTCGGCTCCCTCCTCGTCGGCTACTACGACAAGCGCCGCTCGGAGCTCGGCAAGGGCGAGAGACAGAAGCTGCACTACGCGGGGGGCGTCGGCTCGGGGCTCAGCGAGAAGCAGATCGACTTCCTGACGAAGGAGCTCCGCGGGCGGGAGCGCCCCGACAGCCCATTCGACGTCGGGCGGCCGAACGGGCCCAAGGCGCGCCTCGCCGTCTACTGCGAGCCGGAGCTCGTCTGCGAGGTCTCCTGGACCGAGTGGACCAACGAGGGGACCCTGCGCCAGCCGGCCTTCAAGGGCATGCGCGACGACAAGGACCCGCATGAGGTGGTCAAGGAGCTCTGAAGCGATCAGTTTCCCCGGCAAGCGCGGTCATATGAGGCATGGCTTCCACAAATACGCGGCCCTCAGGCGGTCCACTCGCATCAAGGACGCAAGCGAGCGCCCGGTTGACGACGCATGCCCAGGGGTAGTCTGGGGGATGTCGAAGGATTCGGATCGAGGTGATTGAGCATGGCTAGGGCGATATGGAGCGGGTCGATCAGCTTCGGGCTGCTCAACGTGCCCGTGAAGCTCTACAGCGCCGTTTCCAAGCAGACTGTGCGCTTCAAGGAGCTGCGGGAGGACGACGGCTCACGGATCCGCCACAAGCGGGTGGCGGAGTCCGATGGCAAGGAGGTCCCCTACGAGAAGATCGTCAAGGGCTACGAGTACGCGCCGGACCAGTACGTGGTCCTGAGCCGCGACGAGCTCACCGAGCTCGACCCGCAGAGAACGCGCGCGATCGAGATCCAGGACTTCGTCGATCTCGACGACATCGATCCGATCTACTTCGAGCAGCCCTATTACCTCGGCCCCGACAAGGGCGCGGCTCGGGCCTACGCGCTGTTGGTGCAGGCCATGAAGGAATCCCGCAAAGTGGCCGTGGCCCGTTTCGTGCTCCGCAACAAGGAGCACCTCGCGGCGATCCGGCCGATGGACGACGTTCTCACCCTGACCACGATGCGGTTCCACGACGAGGTCTCCTCCCCGGAGGACCTCGACGGCGAGGTCTTCGACGAGGAGACGCCGAAGAAGCCCGACAAGCGTGAGCTCGAGATGGCCAAGCAGCTGATCGAGTCGCTGACCACCGACTTCAGACCCACGACCTACCGTGACGAGTACCGCGAGGAGCTGCTCGACCTGCTCGAGCGCAAGGCGGCCGGCAAGGAGGTCGTCAGCGCTCCCAGCGAGGAGCCCAAGCCCACCAAGGCCCCGGATCTGATGGCCGCGCTCGAGGAGAGCCTCGCAGCGGTCCGCGGGGAGGAGGCGGAGTCGGACGGCAAGGCGTCCAGGTCGAAGGCTGGCGGTGGCGCCAGGGCCTCGAAGGCGAAGTCCCGCTCGAGCTCCCGGTCGAAGAGCGCCCGCACCAAATCGGCGGCCGGATCAAGGTCCAGCTCGCGCAAGAAGACCAAGGCGCGCTCGTAGGGTCTCGCCCGGGTGGCGGGCCCAAAGGCAAAGAAGCGAGATCAGCAGGTCACGGTCGGCCGCCGGAAGCTCAAGCTGACCAACCTGGACAAGGTCCTCTATCCGAAGACCGGGACCACCAAGGCGGAGGTGATCGACTATTACGCGCGGGTCGCCGAGGCGATCCTGCCCCATCTCCGCGGCCGCCCGCTCACCCTGCGCCGCTTCCCCGAGGGCGTCGGCAACCCGGGCGCCTCCTTCTTCGAGAAGAACTGCCCCAAGCACCGTCCCGACTGGGTGAGGACGACGCCCATCTACGTGGACCGCCGGGCCGGGGAGATCGAGTTTTGCCTCTGCCAGGACCTTCCCACACTCACCTGGATGGCCCAGCTGGCCGCGCTCGAGCTGCATCCGTCGCTCTCCAAGGCGACCCGGATGGAGCAGCCGACGGTCCTCGCCTTCGATCTCGACCCCGGTGCCCCGGCGGGGTTGGCCGAATGCTGCGGGGTGGCGCTCCGTGTTCGCGAGCTTTTCGCGGCGTTCGAGCTCGAGTGCTTTCCCAAGGTGTCGGGAGGCAAGGGCCTGCAGGTCTACGTTCCGCTCAACACCAGGGTGACCTACGCGAGCACCAGCCCGTTCGCCAAGGCGGTGGCGCAGCTGCTCGAGCAGGAGACGCCGAAGGAGGTCGTCTCGAAGATGGCCAAGGCCGAGCGCCGGGGCAAGGTCTTCGTCGACTGGAGCCAGAACCATCAGAAGAAGACGACGATCTGCGTCTACTCGCTGCGGGCGCGGGAGCAGCC
>DATGDO010000162.1:0-1637 GCA_035310805.1 Solirubrobacterales bacterium | reverse complement strand
ACGCTCGGCGCGGGTTGGCTCGGGAGGGCCTTCTGACGGTGGGAGGCTCCCCGTCGCAGCGGTCTCGTTCGTGGTGGCGCTGTCCAATTCTCGCGGTGCGGGATCCGGTTGCTCTGACTTGAGATTGGCGTTTATGGCGATCTGGTCTCCTTTGGTAGTTGGGGCCTCCGAGACTACTGGCGGCGAGGACGCGGCCACGGTAGAAGTGGTTTAACGGGCTCGTAGGCCCCGGAACGAAGTTCCGGCCACCACGGGTCCCAGACCCATCCGAGAGCGCGGCGCTGAGCACCACGCGGCTGCTCCTACTCGGGGCATGAAACTCCCCGTCGAAGGCTGACGTCCGGCTCCCGACCTACGGTCGGGCGACTGGAACAGGGCCTTCATGGGGAACGCAGGCTGGACAGGCCGATCAATGCGCGATGGGCTTCGGGCCCGACGGCAGCCACCCACCCCGAGAACCCGGTGACGCGGTCGCACGGTCATCGCCGCGACCGATCGGAGGCTGACCCCGACGTACCTCCTGCCCCTGCCGGCTACCGGGCCGGCTCGATCAGGCCGTAGTGGCCGTCGTAGCGCATGTAGATCACGTTGCCGCGGCCGCTCGCGGCATCGGTGAAGTACATGAACCGATGGTTGAGGATGTTCATCTCCGCTACCGCGTCCTCGAGTCTGGTCGGCCCGCTCATCCGGCTCTCCTCGTGGACGATCCCAGCGCTCTCCCCCGACCAGCCGATCCCGCTCGGTCCAATAACGCCGAGTCGGCCGTCGTCGCGGTGGTACGCGACGGCGTCGGCGCCGGTCTCGCGCTCGATGAACAGGTAGAAGTCGTGATCGAGGAACTCCATCTCTTCGGCGGCCTCGGCGGGGTTGAGCGGGTCGATGGCGAAGGTCTTGCGGCGGACTATCTCCCGCTCCTCCGGCGCTCGCGGGAAGTAGTCAGGACGGTCGGTGGCGAAGCTGGAATGCCGCCACTCGCCCGCCGGGCGCTCGGTCGGACGGCGGGACTGGTCGGTGCGACGGTCGACGAAGCTCCGCAGCTGCCGCTCGAGCCGCTCAGTGAGGCTGTTAACCGCTGCGATCGGGTCGAGGTCGGCGACCTTCGCCCGGATCATCGGGCCATTCAGGTCGATCTCGCCCTCGGCCCGGGCGGAGCGCTCGATCCGCGGGTTCGCTTCCTGGACGAGCACAACCCGAGCACCGAGGATCGGGATCTCGACGAGTCGGTCCAGCGCCCCAACCTTCTCCTCCGCGTGCTCGCGCGCCTCACCCGGGATGTCTCCTTTCATCGTCACGTCTACCTGAATCATCCCTCGACTACCCCCTTACCTCGTCGCTGCTCGGCCTCGCCAGGCTCGAGCAGAGGCCGGCCAGTGGCGATCACGATCACCGGGGCGAGGGGAAGTAGCGCGATGGCGCGACGCACCGGTCGCAACCCTACCTTGCCCGTCCTGTTACTCGGAGAACCCGCAGAAGCGGTCCCGATCGCCCGCGTTGCGGATCCGTGTCACGCCGAGCAGCGAAGACCTCGGGCGCCAAATTGCGTGACCAGTTGAGCGGGGCAAGGAGTCGCTTCCAAGGGCGGACCCGGCGCACGCGCACGCAGAAGCGCCCTTAAACGAGGGGGTCAATGCGCGGAC
>DATGDO010000161.1:0-4869 GCA_035310805.1 Solirubrobacterales bacterium | reverse complement strand
TCTACCTCAACTGGTTCTACCCGCAGGTCTCGGAGCTGCTCCACGCCGGCGGGATCCTGCTCTTCGGCGACGACTTCCTCTCCCCGCTGATCAACATGGCGTGGCTCGGCCTGGCGCTGTTCGCCGGCTGGTGCATCGGGCGGCCCTACGGCTCGGGCGCGACCTCGATGGCGGCGGTGGCCTCGGTGATGGCCGCGAACCTCCTCTTCTCCCGCCAGCCCGGCAACGCCAACAACGACGTCGTGGCGATCGCGCTCTTCCTCTCGGCGATCGCCCTGCTGCTTAATGCCCGCTGGCCGGAGCTGGTACCACGCCCGCCGGCTGGGGAAGTCGCCCAGGGGAGGTCCGCTGCTCAGAGCGAGGGGGCCGGGCGGCGGTCGGCGAGAGAGGCGGCGGCGGGACCACCGAGCATCCCCGGAAGGGCCTCCGTCGGCGGCCCCCCCTCGGGCGTGCTGATCGTCGCCGGCCTGGCAGCGGGCCTGGCCCTCGGCACCAAGCTCACGGTCGTGCCACCGGTCCTCGCCCTGACGGCGGGGGTGATCTACATCAGCGGCGCCGGGTACCGCCTCCGGGCATCCGCCGAGTGGATCGGCGCCATGGCCGTCGGCGGCGGCTATTGGTACGTCCGCAACCTGATCGTCTCCGGCAATCCGTTCCCCTGGCAGGACATTGGGCCGATTCACCACGCCGAGGCGCTGCAGGGTCGCCATCCCTACGCGATCGTCCACTACGCGACCGACACGGGGGTCTGGGGCCGCTACTTCACACCGGCGCTGCACGAGCGCCTCGGCGATCTCTGGCCGGCCTACCTGGTGCTGGCCGTGCTCGCGGTTCTGCTCGTGCTCTGGCGCGGAGGGAGGATCGAGCGGATGCTCGCCTGCGTCGCGGTGATCGCGGCGATCGCCTATCTGCTCACCCCGCTGGGCGCCTCCGGGCGGGAGGGGATGCCCGTCGGCTTCCGGCTCAACATCCGCTACCTGGCGCCCGGCCTCGTCCTGGCCCTCACCCTGCTCGCGATCCCACCGCGGTTCGCCGGCGAGCAGCGCGTCTGGCGACTCGGTTCCCGCGGCCGGGTCTGGCGGTTGTGCACGCTCGCGATCTACGCCGTCCTCATCCTCGTCAGCGGCGGAGCGGTCGGCGCCATCGACACGGGGCGGATTCCGGGGACCGCGGCACTCGCGCTGACCGTGATCGCGCTGCCGCTGCTGCTCGTCTTTCTCTCCCGCCGGGGTCTCTCGCCGGTTCCGCTGGCCGCCGTCGGCGCGGCTGCGCTGCTCGCCCTCGCGGTCTTCGGCCGTCTGGCCCAGACCCACTACCTCGAGGGGCGCTACTCCTCCACCGCCCCCGACTACCCGAAGACCGAGCAGCCCGCCGTCGAGCTCGGCCAGGGCCTCGGCGCCGCCTACGACTGGGCGGATGGCACCCATGGCCTGAGGATCGGCCTCTCCGGGACCATGGGGGCCCTCTTCCAGTACGGCCTCTGGGGCGGGGATTCGAGCAACGACGTCCGCTACATCGGCCAGCACGGGCCGCGCGGCTCCTTCAACGAGATCCCTGAGTGCCCCGAGTGGATCGGGGCGCTCAACGACGGCGACTACGACTACGTCGTCACGACGCCCACCTACCACCAGGACGACCCGGCCGCCGACACCGCGCCGGTCCAGCGAGATTGGATCTCACGTGCCGACAACGTGCAGCGGGTGGCCGGCGCCGGCCTGGTCGACGTCTGGAGGATCACCGGCCCGCTCGATCCGATGGCCTGTGCGGCGGGCCGGCCAGGTGCTACCAAGTAGAGGTGGCCTATCCGCTCGACAACGCCCTCTTCCAGTGGGAGGAGGGCGCCAACCGGCTCCAGGAGCTCTCCTCCGAGCCGCGCGCCGCTCGCAGCGCCTACCGGGCGGTCGAGGCGATCCGGGATGAGCTCCGCCGCCGGATCGGTCCCACCTTCTCGGCCCAGGAGCTGGCCGAGCTCTACGGGAGGGGAACCGATTGGTGCCTCGAGGTGGCCGGCCGGGGGGCCCCGGGGAGCGCGGCGGACCTCGATCCCCAGGCGATCGTCGACGGCGCCTTCTTCCAGTATCTGCGGGGCGCCTACGACTACTCCGGCGGCCGGATCCTGCCGACCGAGGAGCGCAGCCGCTAATCCTCGACGCGCTCGAGGAGGATCCGCTCGGGCTCGATCGTCACCTTCAGCGCCCGGTGGCCCTCCCAGTGCTCGGCGTAGGTGGGGTCGTCCTTGATCGAGGGATCGAGCCAGATCCCGTAACCCTCCTCCTCGCCCTGGTCGAAGGTCGCCTCGAGCGGGCGCCGGCGGCCACGGCCGCGGCGGCCGCGCCGCCGTCGCCGTCGCCGTCGCTCTGCCCGCTCCTCGCCATCCTCTCCATCGCCCTCGCCCTCGTCGGCGCCCTCATCGGTCGCGCCCTCTTCCTCCTCCGGCTCCGGCTCGCCCAGCTCCGCCTCGATCTCGGCCTCGATCTCGTCGCGGAGATCGACCTCGCTGTCGGGCTCCTCGCCCTCGGCGGTCAGCCCGTGACGGTGGCGGAAGTCGCGCAGCTGTGAGGCGGGGACGCCCAGCTGATGGGCGATCCAGGCGTCAGTGCGGCCCTGGCGGACCCAGGCACGAATCTGATTGAGCTGAGGTCGCAGGGACTTGCGCGCCATCGGGCGGCGGACTCTAGATGATTCGGCGTTTGGGCCTTGCAGGCGCGGCAGAACCTTGTACGCTACCTACTTCCGGGTAGCCCACGGATCGACGCCAGGGGTAGGCGATGATCCTCGAGGAGGAAACGGGATGCTGGTCCTGACAAGGAAGCCGAGCCAGGGCATCATGATCGGCGATGGGGTGGAGATCCAGGTGCTCTCGGTCGCCGGTGAAAAGGTGCGTCTGGGTATCACCGCTCCCCGGGATGTCTCGATCTTCAGGGATGAGGTCTACGACCGGATCGTAAGCGAGAACGAGGGCGGCGGCGGCAACGATGACGGGAGCAACGCTGCCGTTGCCAGCGCTCCGCAGCGACTCTCACGAGGCTCCTGAATGGCTTCGCGATCCCACGAGCGGCCGCCCCGCATGAGTCGCTACGGCCTTCGGGCCTCCGCTCCCGAAGGAGTGCGGCCTGGTGGCCGCTAGCCCATCAACCAGGCCAGCGTCTCGAACATCGAGACGACCACGGTCACGACCGTGATAGTCAGGCAGACGAGCAGGACGCTGAACCTGACCTTGCCCCGCGACTCGCTGCGGGAGATGCGCCGGGCGCGCGAGCGGTTGACCGCGCGCTTTCGCAGCTGCTCACGCCGACGACGCTCGAGCGCCATCTCCTGCTCGAACGCCAGCTCGATCTGAGCCATGCTTTGTCGCATCCGCATCTGAGCCATCGCGAACAGCCCCGCTGGCGGCCGTGCAAGCTAGCAAAGGATCTTGCATGAGCCGAGCCGCACAAACTCGGCCCATCAGCCGTTTCGGTGCCGCCCTCGACTATAGAGGGCAGGTTCCCCATAATCCCCGCCCGAGCACGCCGGCGCGCCCCGCCAGGCGCGCGAAGAGGCCGGCGAAGGAGTCGTTGGGAGGGATCGTCAGCGGACGCGCGAGGCCACGGCGGGCGAGCTCGGCGTTGACGAACAGTGGCCTCCCGCGGTGACCCTGGCCCGGCAGGAAGACGTAGGCGAGCAGGCGCCCGTAGACGTCGCGGCGCTCGGCATCGAAGCGGAGGGTGACGGTGCGTCCGCCCACCAGACCCTCGTTGACCGCATGGGCCCTGGGCCCGCCGCACTGCACCGGAGTCCCCGGCTTGACGGTCTCGGGCGTGTCGATCCCGATGTAGCGGACGTACTCGTCGTCCCCGCCCGGCAACTCGACGGAGATCGTGTCGCCGTCCACGACCCGGATCACCTCGGCACTCACCGAGCGACCCCGGTCGGCGGGGCGGTCCCTCTGCTGGTCGTCGCGCTGACCGCACCGCGACAGCGCCAGCGCCAGCAGGACGAGCACCAGCAGCGGGCCGCGCAGGGCGCCGCGGCGGAGCTTTGACGCGGGAGGACTCACCTCCCTCTGAGATTTCTGATGCGGGGGCTATGCCCCGCCGGCACTCCTACGGAATCCGGCGAACGTGCCCGAGCAGCGTCTCCTTGATCTGGGCGATGATCTCGAGCGCCTCGCTCTTCTCGCGCTGCCAGACGTTCCGGCCGAAGATCACGCCGGAGCCGCCCGCCTCCATGATCGTGCGGGTGTGCGAGAGGACCGTCTCGTCGTCGGTCTTCGACCCGCCGGAGAGGACGACCAGCGACCGTCCCGCGGACTCCACGATCTGGCGGACCGCCTCCTCCGGGGAGACGTCCATCTCGTTGTAGGGGGCGGGCTGGTCCTTGTCCTTCTCGGGATCGAACTTCGGGAAGTTGAGCTTCACCACGTCGGCGCCCATCTCCATCGCCATGCGCGCCCCGTAGTCGATCGCGTAGAAGGAGGTCTGACCGCCCTTCTTCTCGATGTCACGGCCGCGCGGATAGGCCCAGACGACGAGCGGCATCCCGTAGCGCTCACAGCCCTCGCGGACGCCCTTGAGCTGGTGCAGGTCCTGGTCCTGGCGCGGGGAGCCGACGTAGAGGGTGTAGCCGACGGCGTCAGCGCCCAGCCGCACCGCGTCCTCCACCGAGGCGTTGGTGGTCGAGAGCGCCTCGTCCGAGGACGGGATGTCGGTCTTGCCGTTGACCTTCAGGATCAGCGGCACCTGGCCCGCGTAGTCCGGGTAGTAGCGCGTCGCCAGCCCGATCTGGCAGGCGATCGCCGAGTAGCCGGCCTCGGCGGCCAGGCTGAACTGATATTCCGGATCCTTGGAGGCCGGGTTCGGGAAGAAGTCGCGAGGGCCATGCTCGATC
>DATGDO010000160.1:0-7843 GCA_035310805.1 Solirubrobacterales bacterium | reverse complement strand
GCGTTCGACTCGGCGCTCGAGCAGATCGTCGAGGAGGGCGGATCGGAGGCCCTCGAGCTGGCCGCGGCGAACCGGCCCTGGACGCTCCTGCAGATGACCCGGGGCGCATACGACGAGCTGCGCAGCCAGGGGGACTCGCGTCCGGCCCTGCCCGCGGCGCCGCGCGCGGATTCATCCGCCGCGATCTCCGAGCTGATCGTGGTGGCCCGGCAGGCGCACCTGGAGTGCGTCGAGGCCACGGGGGCGAAGGGCGAGCTGAGCAGGGAGCGGATCGCGGCCGCGGCCGAGCTCGATCCGGAGGCGGAGCCGGGCGAGGAGCTGCTCGAGACCCTCGCCGGGCTCGCCATCGTCTCGGAGGGCAACGCGTTCAAGGGCGAGGCCTGCGAGCGCTACGCGAAGGCGCTGACGCGGGCGCGCGCCGCCGTCGCGATCCGGGTCCTGGGCCCCGCATACGGGCAGCTCAGCGAGCTGATCACGCGCTTCGGTGGCCGCTATGAGGAGCTCAAGACGGAGCGCTCCGGGCTCGACTTCGAGGATCTCCAGCTGCGGGCGGTGGAGCTGCTGCGCTCGTCGGAACCGCTGCGGCAGCGCTATCGCGAGCGGTTCCGTCATCTGATGGTCGACGAGTTCCAGGACACCAACGGGCTTCAGCTGGGCCTGATCGAGCAGCTGCGCGGACCGGAGACGAGGCTGTTCCTGGTCGGCGACGAGTTCCAGTCGATCTACGGCTTCCGGCACGCCGACGTCGACGTCTACAGGCGCGAGCAGCGCCGCTTCGCGGAGGGAGAGGAGCCCAACGGGGTGGCCCTGCCGCTGACCGGGAACTTCCGCGCGGCCGCGGAGATCCTGGCCACGACCAACGCGATCGGCGCCGCGCTGCTCGACGGCTTCGAGCCGCTCACCGCAGCCGCCGAGGGGAAGGAGGGCGCGAGCGGCGACCCGGTCGCCGAGCTGCTGCTCACCGTCGACGACAGGAAGGCATGGGAGGCCGAGGAGACGGCGCTGCCGCGGCTGGACGACGACCCGAGCCCGGGCTCCAAGGTGGCGGAGGCGCGCCGCCTTGCGGCGCGCCTCCGCGAGCTGGTCGACGCCGGCGAGGATCCCGCCGAGATCGTCGTCCTGCTGCGTGCGTTCACCCACGTCGCCGCCTTCGAGACGGCGCTGGACGACGCGGGACTCGACCCATACGTGGTCGGCGGCCGCGGCTTCTGGTCCCAGCAGCAGATCGAGGACCTGCGCTCCCTGCTCGCGGTGGTCGCCAACCCGCTCGACGACGAGGCGCTCTTCGGGGCACTGGCCTCTCCCGCCTGTGGGCTCCTGCCCGACACGCTCTGGCTGCTTCGCCGGTCCGCGGCGGCTCCCGGCGAGGACGGGCGGGAGCGCCTCCGCCATGTCTGGCCCCTGGTGCGCGACCTGGTGGAGCGCGGCGAGCCCAGCGAGGGGAATGCCGAGATCGCGGCCCTGATCCCCGCCGAGGAGCTCGAGAGGCTCCGCGGGTTCGCGACAGTGCTCGGCGAGCTCCGGCGGGTGGGGACCGAGGGGGGGCTCGAGGCTCTGGTCGACCGGGTCGCGACCTCGTTCGGCTACGACCTGGCGACGCTGATCAGGGACCACGGCACGGAGCGCTGGTCGAATGCGCGCAAGCTGATGCGGCTCGCCCGGGAGTTCGAGTCGCGCGAGGGCCCGGGCCTGGGCGCCTTCCTCGACTACCTCGACGTCCGGGCCGCCCAGCGAGATCGCGAGGCCGAGGCGGCGACGAGGGCCGAGGGGCACTCAGGAGTGCGGGTGATGACCGTGCACGCCGCGAAGGGGCTCGAGTTCGAGGTGGTCGCGGTCGCCGATCTCGGCAGGACCCTGCAGCTGGGCTGGATCCCGCTCAGGGTCGCTCCCGGTGCGGAGGGCCCGGACGGCGGAGAGGCGAGCCGCGTCGGGGTGCAGCTCGGACGGCTCGGCAGGCCCTCGGAGCGCCTCGGCGACTATCAGGAGCTCACCGACCTGGCGGCGGAGCGAGAGGCGGAGGAGGAGGGCCGCCTCGCCTACGTCGCCGCGACCCGGGCGAAGCGCAGGCTGCTGCTCAGCGGCACGTTCAACCCGAAGGCCTCGGCCGACGGGCCCATCCGGCGCAAGCCGATCGCCCTGCAGCTGATCCGCTCGCTGCTCGACGGGGATGCCGCCGAGCGTGACGTCGCGATCCGGCCGGCGGCTGACGGCTTCCCCGGCGGCCGCCTCCGGGTCAGCGTGATCGAGCCCGCTCCCGGGCTCGGAGCCGAGTTGCTGGCAAAGCGCGAGGCACCTTGCAGGCAGGCGGTGCGGCCAGAGGCCGCGCCTCCGCTGCGGCGACCGGACGTGCCCCCCGCGCTGGTCGGAGGCCTCTCCTACTCCGCCCTCTCGGACTTCGAGAACTGCGGGTACCGCTTCTACGTCGAGCGCGTCCTCGGCATCGCCGAGCCCGAGGCGGCCTCGAGCACGGACGGCGGTGCGCAGTCCCCGGCGCCCGAGCTGCGCCGCCGGTTCGGCCCCGGGGTCGCCGTCCACGCGCTCTTGGAGTGGAGCGCCCGCAACCGCTGGCGCGAGCCCGACGCCGGGCGGGTCTCGGCCGCGCTCCGCGAGCAGGGGCTGGAGGGCGGCGACGAGCAGACGAGGGCCGCGGAGAGCCTCGTCAAGGCCTTCCTGTCGTCCCCGCTTCGAGGGGAGATCGGCGATGCCGGGGTGCGCGCGGAGGTGCCCTTCGTCCTCTCGGTGCGGGGGACGCTGATCCGCGGCTCGATCGACCTTCTCGCGGAGAGGCCGGACGGCTCCGTGATCGTCGTCGACTACAAGACGAACCGGCTCGAGCAGCGCGCCCCCGAGGACCTCGCGGCTCGCTACTCCGTTCAGCGCGACCTCTACGCCCTCGCCGCCGCGGCCAGGGGGGAGGCCGTCGAGACGGCGTACGTCTTCCTCGAGCGGCCGGACGAGCCGGTCAGGAGGAGGTTCGAGGCGCCCGACCTGGACGCCGCGCGCGGCCGGATCGAGCAGCTGCTGGAGCGGCTGGCCGCCGGGCGCTTCGACGTCACGGAGCATCCTCACCGGGATCTCTGCCTGGATTGCCCGGCGCGGCAGCGACTCTGCAGCCACGAAACGGCCGCGCAGCTGCGCGACGACCCGGACCCGGTGATCGTGCCGACCCGCCGCGGCGGGCGGGGACGACGGGAGGTGCCGGAGCCCGCCGGCGGCGGTGGCGCCGATCCCCAGCTCAGCCTTCTGGAGGGCAGATGAGCGAGCCGCGCCTGGGTCTGTTCGGCTACGGCTCCCTCGTGCTCCACGAGAGCGCCTCGATGACCCTCGGGAGGGCGGTCAGCGAGCTGCGCCCGGCCCGGCTGCACGACTGGCGGCGGCGCTTCTCCCAGCGTCGCGACAACCTGACCTGCGAGAAGACCTTCGAGGTCGCCGGAGGGCGGCGGCCCGAGTGGATCCTCGGCCTCAACATCGAGGAGGGCGAGGACGAGGCGGGACCTGTGAACGGCGTCGTGATCGAGCTCACCGAGGTCGAGCTCGACCGCCTCGACATTCGCGAGATCCGCTACGACCGGGTCGAGGTCACCGGGGCGATCGAGGGCGAGGACCTGCCCGAGCGGATCGTCACCTACACGGCGAAGGAGTTCCACTTCGCCCCTGAGCCACCCGAGGACGCCGTGATCCTCGCCACCTACGCCGCCGCGGTCGAGCGCGGGTTCGAGGCGCTCGGCCCCGACGAGCTCGAGCATTACCTGGCCTCGACCGGCCCCGATCCGGTCGAGCGCGTCGAGGCGGCGCTGGTCGTCGACCGGATCCCGGAGGGCAATCCGCGCGACTGGTAGCGGCCCTTGTAACGCCCCTGCGTTTGGTGGGACAGTGTCCCCGTCGTCGTCCAACGAAGCGAAGGGTGGGAGAAGATGAGCGACGAGAGCTACGACGCGATCGTGGTCGGGGCGAGATGCGCGGGGTCGCCAACGGCGATGCTGCTCGCCCGCAAGGGCCACCGGGTGCTGCTGGTCGACAAGGCGACCTTCCCGAGCGACACGATGTCCACTCACCTGGTGCACCCGCCGGGAGTCGCCGCGCTCAAGCGGTGGGGCCTGCTCGACCGGCTCGAGGCCACGGGCTGTCCCCCGATCGAGCGCTACTCCTTCGACTTCGGGCCGGTCGCCGTCGCCGGGTCGCCGCGATCGATAGACGGCGTCGGGGTGGCGTACTGCCCGCGGCGCACGGTGCTGGACAAGTTGCTGGTGGACGCCGCGGCGTCAGCGGGCGCCGAGGTTCGCGAAGCCTTCACTGTCGCGAGCACCGGCGCGGATGGGCGGCGGCTCCGACCCACGACGGGCTCACCTGCATCCCGTTCGGCTGGCCCCGCGAGGAGTTCAAGGCCAACCGTGACGACATCGAGGGCAACTTCTTCGCGGCCCTCGAGCTCGCGCCCGAGTTCGACGAGCGCGTTCGCGGGGCGAAGCGCGAGTCCAGGTTCATCGGCTCGGCGGAGCTGCCGGGCTACTTCCGCAAGCCCTTCGGCCCGGGCTGGGTGCTGGTCGGTGACGCCGGCTACCACAAGAACCCGATCACGGCGATGGGAATCAACGACGCCTTCCGCGACGCCGAGCTGGTGGCGGGCGCGCTGGATCACGCCCTCTCCGGCGAGCGCCCGCTCGACCAGGGGATGGCGGACTATCAGCAGACCCGCGACGCGGCGGCGATGCCCGTCTACGAGTTCACCTGCGAGTTCGCGACGCTGCAGCCGCCGCCGCCCGAGATGCAGCAGTTGATCGGTGCGATGCAGGGCAACCGGGAGGCGATCGACGGGTTCATCAGCGTGCAGGCGAGCACGCTTCCGGCCCCCGAGTTCTTCGCGCCCGAGAACGTCGGCAGGATCATGGCCCAGGCGGGCGTCGCGGGCTGAGCTCTAGGCCCGGTGCCAGCGCCGGGCCCAGTCGCGCAGCTCTCCCATCACGGGCTCGAGCGAGTGGCCCTTCCGGGTGAGCTCGTAGCTCACCCGCACGCGATTGCCCGGCTGAACCTCGCGCCGGACCAAGCCGGCCTCCTCCAGCTCCTTGAGCCGGCAGGAGAGCAGGCGGTCCGACATCCCGGGCACCGCCTCCTTGAGCTCGGCGAAGTGCAGCGGTCCGTCGGCGAGGGCGTAGAGGATCGCCCCCGCCCACCGTCGCCCGATCAGCTCAACGGCACCGTGGTAGTGCCTACAGACTTGTCTTGGCTTGGCCACCCCCCTGGACGGGCCGTCGCCGGGCTGCGATGTCACCTCACTGTCAAGCTTACCGATCGTAAGGGCGGGCGAAGCCGTCTCTCGTCGGTCCGCTAGCCCGTGCAAGGGCCGGTGCTCACCTGACCGGTGGAATCCCTCAGGGCACGGGCGACGATCTCGTTCGGCACCGCGTAGCCGCCAGGCTTGCCCTGCGTCGTGGCCGCGAAGACCGTGCCCATCACCCTGCCGGCGCCGTCGACGAGGGGACCGCCCGAGTTCCCGCTGCGGACCTCTCCCCGGAGGGCGGTCAACTCGCGCGTCACGGGCCCGCGGCCATAGGAGTCCTGGGTGACGACGGGCCCGGTGACGCCGACCCGGGCCGGCACGATCCTCAAGGGCCCGTTCTCCGGGTAGCCGAGCACGGCCCCCGCCGTGCCGCTGGGCACATCGGGCGCGAAGGAGAGCGGCGACCCGGGCAGCCCGTTCACCCGGAGCAGGGCGAGATCGTTCGACGGGTCGTAGTGCACCGGCGTCGCGTCGAGGGACGAGCCGGAGAGCGGCGTGACGGTGGTGTCGCCCTCCCCCGCCACCACGTGAGCGTTGGTCACCACGAGTCCCGGGGCCGCGATCCAGCCTGACCCCTCCACCCCAAGCCCGCACGCGGTTCCCAGCACGCGGACCACGCTCCCCGCGGCGGCTCGGACGTCCGGATCCTGGGCGATCCTGGAATCCGGGGCGGCCACCTTCGGGCTCGGTCCCTGGACCGCGACACCTGGATCGATCCGATGCAGCGCTTTGATCAGCGAGCTCGAGGGGGGGAAGGCGTCGTTGAGCGCGCGCAGGATCACCGACTGCTGAACGGCGGTGCGCAGCCCCTTCGCGCCAGGGGCGTTCAGGGCCACCGCGCCGAAGAGCCAGGCGAGGCCGAGGGCCAGCGCGACGAGGAGCAGGGCGCCCCCGGAGGCCTCGGCGATCGCGATGCCCGGTCGCCGCCCCCTGGGTCCCAGGAGCCGCCAGCGCATCCCGATCGCGAGGCCCTCCAGTGAGACGGCCATGATCCCCCCGATCAGGATCGCGCCGGCGAGGGCCGTCGCCGGCGCGTAGGGGGAGTGGGAGCCGTCGACGAGGAGGGCGGGGCCCAACCTGCTTCCCAGGAAGGCTCCGATCGCGAAGCCTCCGAGGCTCAGGACCCCGACGATCAAGCCCTGTTGGTACCCCCAGAAGCCCATCGCCAGGGCGAAGGCCACAATCAGCCAGTCGAGGCCGGTCACGGTTTCCCGAATACAAGCGCACGAGGCACTACCTTTGGCGACCGTGAATCCGCCCGTGACACGGTCACGGACCCCTGGCAGGGAGGGCCCACCGCCCAGGCGTCCGATTCGTCCGCCCCGCGCACGGCGCGGGCCGCTCAGCGAGCGCCAGCGCCGCCTGCGGCAGCGCGCCCTGCCGCTCGGGGTCGTCGCGCTGATCGCCTTCATCTTCGGGGTGATCAGCTCCGCCGGCAGCCCCGAGCAGGACATGGCCGAGCGCTTCGTCAAGGACTGGGCGCGCCAGGACTACAAGGCGATGCATGACGAGCTCTCGGATTCCGCGCAGGCGCGGTACTCGGCGCAGGACCTCGCCACGGCCTACCGGCAGGCCCAAGGGACATCCACCGCGACCGCGATCGACCCCGGCGGCGCCGATGGGCCGAAGAGCGTTGACGGGACCGACGTGGTCGACGTCGGCGTCGGCGTCCGGACCAGGCTGTTCGGCAAGGTGGACGGGACACTCCGGCTGCCGCTGGACGGCGGCAAGGTCGCCTGGGACCCCCACCTGACCTTCCCCGGCCTGCAGGCGGGTGAGCGGGTCGGCCGCCGTCTGACGCTTGGCCGCCGCGCCCCGATCCTCGCCAAGCACGGCGTACCGCTCGCGACGGGCCCGACCAGCGATCGCTCCTCTCCGCTCGGCTCCGACGCGATCGACGTCGCGGGCGAGACGGGCGCGCCGAGCGCGGACGAGCGGGCGAAGCTTCAGCGCGCGGGCTATCCCACGAACCAGGAGACCGGCGTCACCGGGCTCGAGCTCGCCTTCAACTCGCGCCTCGCCGGAAACCCGAGTGGACAGCTGCTGGCCGTCAAGGAGGGGACCCCGCTGCCCGACGTCCCGGCCGGCAGGCCTGGGCGGGTGCTGGCTGCCACCCAGGGGTCGCCCGGGCAGCCCGTCAGGACCACCATCGACCCGCGCCTGCAGTCGACCACGGTGAACGCTCTCGGGGGCCAGTCGGGAGGGGTGGTCGTACTCAACGCGCAGACCGGCGCCGTCCTGGCGCTGGCCGGCTCGGCCTACTCCGCTCCTCAGCCCCCGGGCTCCACCTTCAAGGTGATCACGACCACGGCCGCGCTCGAGGGCCACGACGTCAAGCTCAGCGACACCTTCCCGGTGGTCACCTCGATCAACCCGGATCCCGTTGCCGGCGCGCGCGTCGTCCACAACGCGCACGACGAGGCCTGCGGTGGGACCTTCGTCCAGGCCTTCGCGAAGTCATGCAACAGCGTCTTCGCGCCGCTCGGCGTCAAGGTCGGCGCCGAGCGGCTGGTCGACACGGCGGAGCGCTACGGCTTCAACCAGACGCCGAGCCTCTACAACACC
>DATGDO010000159.1:0-5158 GCA_035310805.1 Solirubrobacterales bacterium | reverse complement strand
GTTCCCGATTCCCCCTCCGGTCTGGACGACTCGGTGGCACGGGACGATCAGCGGGATCGGGTTGTGGCCGCAGGCCGTCCCCGCCGCCCGGAAGGCGCGGGGGTTGCCGGCCTGCTTGGCGATCTGGCCGTAGGTCCGGGTCTCGCCGTAGGGGATCCGCGCCACCGCGTGCAGGGCGCGGCTGCGGAAGCCTGTCGGGGTGAGCTTCCAGTCGATCGTCACGTCGAAGCCGTGGCGCTTGCCCTCGAAGTAGTCCTCGAGCTCCCGCCGCTCCTCATCCAGCCGCGCCGGGGACTCCAGCACCCGCGGGGAGATGAACCTCGCCAGATCCTCGAGCACCTCGTCCTCGGACAGCCGCGCCCCCCTGTGCTTGGGCAGGGCCACCCGGACCACGCCGCGGCCGGTGCGGGCGACGAGCAGCCTGCCGAAGGGCGAGTCGACGGGGGCGTACGCAACGTCGATCAGGCCGTCGCGCTCGGCGCGGTCGAGGACGCCGTGCACCGCGCGGTCGAGGTCGGCGCCCGACGGGGCCTTGTGGAGCATCTTCTCGAGCTGCTTGTCGGTCATCGGGTTCATGCGAATTCACCTCTCAGCTTCTCAAGTCCCTCGTGGACACTGCGGCGCGCGGCGTCCTCGGAGCAATCGAGGGCGTTGGCGATGCCGGCGTAGGACATGTCGGTCGCGAAGCGCAGGACGACCGCGCTGCGCTGCTTGGGCGGTAGCCCGCTGACGGCCGCCCAGAGCTCCGGGTCGCCGCCGCCGGCCCTGGTGTCGGGGCGGTGGTTGGAGCCGGGCTCGGAGCCGGCGACCTCCTCGGCGCTGCCTCCCGGGACGGCGCGGCGCCCGCGGGCGCGGTGGTGGTCGATCGCCTTGCGATGCGCGATCGTGAGCAGCCAGGAGCGCAGGTTGCGGGCGTGCTCCAGGCGAGGGTACGCGCGCAGTGCCGCGACGAAGGTCTCCTGGAAGCAGTCCTCCGCGTCGTGCGGGCCGACTGACGCGACCAGGAATCCGAGCACGTCGGAGCCGTGCTCGTCGAGCAATGCCTGAAAGGGAGGAAGGGTCTCATCCGGCATCCGCCCACAAAACGTCTCACACCGGGCTTTCGTGAGACTGTGACGCGATGGATCCCGACGCCGATACCCGCGAGCTGGTGGCGAGGGCTCTGCTCGAGGACCTCGGGGAGGGCGACGTCACCGCAGAGGCCGTGGTCCCCGAGGATGCCTCTGGACACGCGACGATCACGCAAAAGGAGCCCGGGGTGCTCTTCGGCCTGGACGTCGCGGCCGAGGTCTTCCGCCAGACCGGTGCGGGCGAGCTTGAGGCCGTCGCCGCGGAGGGGGAGTGGCGCGACCACGTCCCCGCCGAGGTGGCGCGCATCAAGGGACCGGCCCGGGCGCTGCTCGCCGCCGAGCGCACCGCGCTCAACCTGCTTTGCCACCTCTCCGGTGTCGCGACCCTGACCGCCCGTTTCGTCCGGGAGGTGGAGGGAACCGGGGCGCGCGTGCTCGATACGCGTAAGACGACGCCGGGGCTGCGGGCGCTCGAGAAGGCAGCCGTGGCTGCCGGCGGGGGCACGAACCACCGCATGGGGCTGTACGACGCGATCCTGATCAAGGAGAATCACGCGGCACTGGCGGGCGGCGTCGGCGAGGCGGTCCGGCGCGCCCGCGAGGCCCGCCCCGATCTGCCGGTGGAGGTCGAGTGCCGCGATCTCGATGAGGTCCGGCAGGGCGCCGAGGCCGGGGCGAAACGGCTGCTCCTCGACAACATGAGCCCGACCGAGCTGCGCGCGGCGGTGGCGGCCGTGCGGGAGGCGGGGCAGGAGCCGGAGCTCGAGGCCTCGGGCGGGGTCACGCTGGCGACGATCGGCGAGATCGCCGCAACGGGAGTCGACTACGTCTCCGTCGGCGCGCTCACACACTCCGCGCCGGCGCTCGACCTCAGCATGATCCTGGCGATCTAGAGTCGCCGCGATGGCAACCCTCGATGGCTACTTCAGCAGCCGCGAGAGGCGGCGGTCCTTGAGCACTCGCCCGCCCGTCTGCTCCATCGGGCAGTAGTTCATCTGGTGCTCTGCGAAGAAGACCGCCTCGATCGTGGTCCCACAGCGCGGACAGGGCTCCCCCTCGCGGCGGTGGACCCGGAGCGGCATCGGCATCCTGTCCGGGATCGCCTCACCCACGACACCCTCGTAGTGCTCGATGACCTTGCCGAGGGCGGGCAGAGCCTCGTGCAGGGCCCGCACCTCCTCGTCCGAGAGCTCGGAGCCCTTCCTGAACGGCGAGAGCTTCGCCTCCCAGAGGATCTCGTCCACCCATGAGCGCCCGATCCCGGCGATCACGCGCTGGTCGCGGAGCAGGGGATGGAGGTGGCGCGGCTGGCGGATCCGCTCGGCGAACTCCCCCAGCGGCGGGCTCGGCCAGGCGTCGGGACCGAGCGTGGCGACCAGCTCGTCATCGGCGACCGCATCGCGTCCCAGGAGCTTCGCCCAGGCCGACTGCTTCGTGCCGAACTCGCGCAGGCGCAGCTCCCGTCCATCGGCGAGGCGCACCAGGATGCGCGAGCGCCGGTCGCGCAGCGAGGCTCGCTCGTCGAATACCTGGAGCCGGCCCGCCGACATCAGGTGGACCAGCAGAGTGAGCGGGCCGGCGCCGTTCATGCGAGGGTGCTCCGTAAGGAGCAACCCGTCTTGTGATGGGGGCTCGAAATCGACCGCGAGCATCTTCCCGATGCGCCGGACGCCCGAGATCCGAGTTTCGGTGAGGGCTTCGAGACTGGGCTCGAAGGTCTTCAGCGTCGCCACCCCGGCGGCCAGGGCCGACTCCACCTCGGCTCCCGCCAGCGCGCTGCTGAGGCGGCGCGCCGTGATCTCGACCTCGGGCAGCTCGGGCATAGGGCAAGGGTAGGGGCGCGCTAACCTCTGGTTAGTTCATTCGCTCACCTCGAGGCCGCGCTAGGGCCGGGGAAGCGAACATTCAACGCAAGGAGCGCATCCAAGTGCTGGAGCTTCCTACCGTCAACGAGCTTCCCGCCAAGCTGAGCGAGGAGGAGATCGCGACCCTGAGCGCGGAGGTCAGAGAGCTCGCCGCCGAGCGCGACGCGGTCATCCTTGCCCACAACTACCAGCTGCCCGAGCTCCAGGACCTGGCCGACTTCGTCGGCGACTCCCTCGGCCTCTCCCGCGAGGCCGCGAAGGCCGACGCCGAGGTGATCGAGTTCTGCGGCGTCCACTTCATGGCCGAGACGGCCTCGATCCTCTCGCCCGAAAAGACCGTGCTGATCGCCGACCTCGGCGCCGGCTGCTCGCTCTCGGACTCGATCAACGCCGACCAGCTTCGCGCCTGGAAGGCCGAGCATCCCGGCGCGGTGGTCGTCATGTACGTGAACACCTCCGCCGAGGTGAAGGCCGAGACCGACTACTGCTGCACGTCCGGGAACGCGGTGCAGGTCGTGGAGCACATCCTCCGCGAGCACGGCCCCGAGACGGAGATCCTCTTCGGCCCGGACATGTGGCTCGGCGCCTTCGTCGAGCGCGAGACCGGGATCAAGGACGACCCGGAGCGCCGCGCCCGCTTCCACATCTGGGACGGCGAGTGCCACGTCCACGCCGGCATCCGGCCCGATGACATCAAGACCGTACGCGACGAGCACCCCAACGCCGAGTTCCTGATCCATCCGGAGTGCGGCTGCGCGACCCAGGCGATGGAGTACGTCGCCTCGGGCGACATCGACGCCGAGGGCGTCCAGATGCTCTCCACCGGCGGGATGCTCTCCTACATGGAGGAGCACCCCGAGGGCGAGTACATCGTCGCCACCGAGAACGGGATGCTCTACCCGCTCCAGCAGGCGGCGCCGCACGCGAAGCTGATCGAGGCGAACCGGATGGCGTTCTGCAAGTACATGAAGATGATCACCCTGCCGAAGGTGCGGGACTCGCTGCGGGACTTCCGCTACGAGGTGAAGGTTCCGCTGGAGATCGCCGAGCGCGCCAGGCTGCCGATCGAGCGCATGGTTGCAATCGGCTGACCCCTAACCTGGAAGGTCAGGCGAAGGACCGCCGCGTGGGTTTGATCTGGATGGCAGCCGCCCGAACTGGTGCTAGGTTGCGGGCGGAGGGATGGTCGAGATCATTCTGCGGGTCGGGCTTGCCACGGTGCTCGCGGGCGCAGCGCTCGCGAAGCTCACCTCGCCGCGCGCCAGCATCGCCGCGATGGAGACCTTCGGCTTCGCCGGCGGGCCGCTGCGCCCGTTCGCCTGGGCCGGCCTGATCGCGGTCGAGCTTGGGCTGGCGCTCGCCGTTGTCCTCGGCTCCGACGCCGCCGCATATGCCGCGGCGGCGCTCATGTTTCTGTTCGCGGCCCTCACGGCCGGGGCGATCCTCGGCGGGCGCGCGGGGGCGCCCTGCGCCTGCTTCGGCCCGCGTTCCAAGGTCTCCTGGCTCGGCGTGCTCCGCAACCTCGGCATGGCGGTTGGCTTCGCCCTGATCCCGCTGCTCGACTCGATGGCGCTCGGCACCGACGCCTGGCTCGGCATCGCCGTGGGCGTGGCTCTGCTCGCCTGCGCCGGCCTGGTGATCGCGGTCCTGGCGCTCGCCCGTGAGGTCGGCATGCTGCGGCTTCAGCTCGGCACCCAGGGCGCCCTGGAGATCGCCGGAGAGGGCCCCGATGTCGGCTCGCGCTCGGAGGCGCTGGCGGCCCGCCTTGCCCTGCAGGCCCGGAGCCGGGAGGGACTGGGGCTCGCGGTATTCACCTCCGAAGGCTGCCGGCTCTGCCAGACGCTCTCGCCGGCGATCGAGAACGTCGCGAATGACCCCCATGTAACGGTCGGAGTCTTCGACGAAGCCGCCGAGGCGGGGCTCTGGCGTGAGCTGGGGGTGCCCGGCAGTCCGTTCGCGATCGCCATGGATCCCGGCGGGACCGTCCTCGCCAAGGGGACGTTCAACAACCTCGCCCAGCTGGAGAGCGTGCTGGCGACGGCGGAGCGCCGTCGGGTGCGGGGGGTTTCACAGGGCGCGGAGGATTCGGCCGAGGCGAAGCTGGGGAGGCTGCCGATCGGTGCCTGAGCATCTGGATCGGTTCAGCGATTCGCTGGCGAGGGACACGTCCCGGCGGGGGTTTCTGGCGCGGGTCGGCGGGGCCCTGCTGGGCCTGACGGCGGC
>DATGDO010000158.1:0-2982 GCA_035310805.1 Solirubrobacterales bacterium | reverse complement strand
CCAGGCACGGCCCCGGAGTTCGGCGGACCGAGGAGCAACGCCGTCTCGTCGTCGCCCGGGGTGAGGACGGTGAGGTGGCCCCGGTGCTACGGACCTCCGCGACGCCTTGACCGGCGCTCGTGGGGCGAAGGCCCCAAGCGTCGTCCGAAGCTCACCCTCGGGACGGCGTATCCTTGACCC
The DNA here is from genome assembly GCA_035310805.1 of Solirubrobacterales bacterium. Taxonomy (GTDB): domain Bacteria; phylum Actinomycetota; class Thermoleophilia; order Solirubrobacterales; family 70-9; genus DASUPK01. Next base: position 2,802 of record DATGDO010000158.1, on the reverse strand, counting down.
CCGGCCCGCTTGGTCACCGCATGCGAGCCGACATAGTTCACACCCACGCGGGGCTATAGCTCAGTTGGGAGAGCGCCTGGATCGCACCCAGGAGGTCGCCGGTTCGAGTCCGGCTAGCTCCATTGCCGCCCGTGCAGATCGACACACCGTCCGGTCTCGCGCGGGCGCATCTGCACCCGGCCGGCCGGCCCAGGGCCGCCCTGGTCCTGGGGCACGGGGCGGGTGGAGGCGTTGAGGCGGCGGACCTGATCGCCGCGACGGCGGCCGCCCGATCCGAGGCGCTGACGGTGGCGCTCGTCGAGCAGCCCTATCGCGTCGCGGGCAGGCGATCTCCCGCCGCCGCCAAGCAGCTCGATGCAGCCTGGATCGCGGCGATCGAGCATCTGCGCGCGAACGAGCTTGATCGCCTCCCGCTGATCGCGGGCGGGCGCTCGCTCGGCGCCCGCGTCGCCTGCCGCACCGTCGCCGAGACCGGGGCGATCGCCGTCCTCTGCCTCGCCTTCCCCCTGGAGCCGCCTCGTCGCGGCGAGCGCCCGCCGCAGAGCCGTCTGCCCGAGCTGGAGGCGGTCAAGGTACCCGTGCTCGTGATCCAGGGCGAGAGCGACCGGTTCGGGATGCCGCCCTCCGGGCCGAACCGCGAGGTGGTGAAGGTGCGGGGCGACCACGCCCTCAAGGCCGACACCGAGGGGGTCGGCGCGGCCGTGGCGGCCTGGCTTCACACTGTGGCGGGGAATTCAGCGCCTTTGCCCGGTGGCCGCGCCCGCGCTGCCCGCGGGGATGCCCAGAGCGAGGATCGCCGAAGCGACGGCCAGAGATCCGATCAGGAGCCGACGCATCAAGAGTTCGGGACCTAGTCCATGTGCAGCTCGGCGAGCCGGTCCGCTTCCTCGCGAAGTGCGCGCAGGTCCGCGGCGCCCAGCTTGCCGAACGGCTCGGTCCTGACCTTCCCCTTCTCGTAGCTCCAGGTGCCCGCCACTCTGCCGTCGATCAGGAAGGTCGACACGGATTGCGGGGTCTTGGCGTTGAAGACCTTCGGCCGATGCTCCTCAGGCAGGATCCCGGTGCGGCGCGCGTGGACGAGCAGGGCCGCGTCCCAGGTCGGCAGGAAGCGGACGGGCGCCGGGGCCTCCGGATCGGGCAGCGGCGCCCTGAGCAGGTCGAGCAGCTCGGTGCCGTCCTCGGCGGAGAAGCTCCGCAGCTCCAGCCGACCGAGGACCGGCTGCAGGCGCTTGGGGGGAATCCCCGCCCAGTTCGCGATCTCCGTCAGGGAGGCCGGCCCGAAGGCGCCGAGGTAGCGGCGCACCAGCAGCTCGATGCCGTCGCTCTCCTTCAGCTCGGGCGCGGGCCCGAGCCACCGGTCGGCGGCTGCGTAGAGATCGGCGCGCCTGCGCTGCCACGTCCCCGAGGGCGGCACCCGGACAAGGTCGAGCCACAGGTTGACCCCGTTGGTGATCACGCTGTCCGAGCCGAGCAGCTCATGGATCTCCTTGCGACCCATCCTGCCGTCGCCGAGCCGGGCGCGAAGCTTGCGGGCCAGCGCCGACATCTGCGCTGGGCTGTAGGGGCGGCGGATGCGGGCCTTCAGCCAGGCCTCTCGCCTGCTGCGGCGGACGCCCAGCGCGGCAGGCCAGTAGTCCGCCCTCGAGACCAGGTGGATCGTCGCCCGCATCAGCGTGCCCTGTGCGACCGCTCGCCTCTCCAGCATGCGGTCGAGCTGCTCACGCTCGAAGCCCTCCATCCGCGACCAGAGCCCGATGTACATCGAGGGCGCGTACTGCGCCTGGAGCCCTGCGATCCGCTCGAGGACCTTCGGGATCGCCGCGCTCGATCGCTTGAGCAGCAGCTGCCGGGCGAGCAGCGCCCGGTTCAGCTCACGCTCGCTGAGAGTCCGAATCGCCCCCAACCGATCTCAGCGGCGGCCTTAGAGGCCCGTCGAGGTGCTCCGCTGAGGGCGGTGGCTTCCGGACCTCGCCTGCCGGGCGACCTCCGGGGAGATCGTGATCCCGGCCTTCCGGCAGGCGTCCCGGATCGTCTGCGAGCCGGGGCGGTCCGCGAACTGATGTCGCGCGCAGACGAACTCCGCCTGCCGGCCGCACGCGTCGACGGGCTCGGCGCCCATGACGCCCGGGATGATCGCGTAGATACAGCCCGGCCCTGCCTTCGGCGCCGAGTTGCCCGCCGTCGCCAGCACGATGGCGAGCGTCGCCAGAAAGCTTACGGCCACCCCGCCGATGGCGACGTTTCGCTCGCGCCTCGTCAGGCGCCGCAGAGGCGTATTGACTCGCTGCCAGTGTCCCTGCATTGGCATGGACGGGCAGGTTAGCGGCCGGGGAGCAGAGCGAATTCGCTCGGAATCCCGCTATTTGCAGGGCTCCGGCGGAGCTTCCGACATTGTGTCGAACCTCGCCTGCCGATCTTTGTACCGCAGTCGGTGGTTGCTCCAGCGACTTCACTGCACCCTTCCGGGTGCCAATGGGCGAGTCCCTCTTGGAGGGGCGTTTCTGTGTTTGGGCGCCCGACTCTGCCCGTGATGAGAAAGGAAAACACCACGCTATGGATTTGAATTGGTTGAGTCCAGGGGACAACGCTTGGCAGATGACGGCGGCCACCCTGGTCGGCCTGATGAGCGTGCCCGGCCTCGCCGTGCTGTATGGCGGCGTGATGCAGAAGCGCTGGTCGGTGAACTCGATGATGATGACCTTCGTCGCGTTCGCGCTCGTGCTGATCATCTGGGTGCTGTACGGGTTCAAGATGGGGTTCGGCGATCCGATGCACATCTTCGGCGCCGACAGCGGTTTCTTC
>DATGDO010000157.1:0-10329 GCA_035310805.1 Solirubrobacterales bacterium | reverse complement strand
TTCAAGAGCGAGCCCCTCGGTCAGCGCCTGAGCTACTGGCCGATCATCGGCCAGGCCGCGAACCGCCTCGCGGAGGTGGCGCCGAAGTCCCTGATCCGCAGCCAGTACGACCAGGCCTTCGCCCCCGGCTACGACATCTCGAGCGGCTTCGACAATCCCGACCAGCCCGTGGACGACCTGCGCGCGATGACCTACACGGCCTACAAGAACACCGTCGACGAGGAGAAGAACTTCGTCGACGAGCAGCCTCTCGACCAGCGTCTTGCGGCGACCCATGTGCCGCTGCAGGTGATCTTCGGCGCGGAGGACCAGATCTACGACGCCCAGGAGGCGGTCGACCGCTACCGGCGGAACGTGCCCGGGGCGCAGACCCACCTGATCCCCGGCGCCGGCCACTCCCCCAACGTCGAGAAGCCGGGGCTGGTCGCGCCGCTGATCCTGGCGTTCGCGAAGCCCGCGAACGCGCCGACCGCCTCGAAGAAGACGGTGGCGGCCGAGAAGCGGGCGCAAGGACAGGGCAAGTGAAAGGGCCCAGTTTCCCGGGCCCTTTCTGGGAACAAGGTTTCCCTTGTTCCGTTGCAGACCAGGCTACGCCTCCCGCGGCTGAAGTCAAGGGAACCTGAACGTACGTTGACGCAATCTGCGGAGAAACGAAACTGCCCAGTTTCCCGGGCCGTTCTCTGAGCGAGAGCCTGAACCCGCAATCTGCGGGAACAATGGCCACCTAGCGCCAGCGCCCCCCGGCCTTGGCCCACTCTTTCATGTGATCCACCGAGCAGAAGCCGTCGGCGACGCGGTGCTCGCCGCGATGGCGGACCAGCAGGACATGGGCATCACCGAGCTCGGCGCCGCAGTGCGAGCAGGTGGTGGCTCCCTCGTCGAGGCTCGAAGGCTCCGTCAGCCCACCCGCTTCCCAATGCGCGCCCTGGATCGACCAGGGGACGACGTGCTCCAGCCTGCAGAAGACCGCCCGGCGCTCGCCGGCGGGCTCGTACGCGCGGAACCCGTCCTCCGGCTCGACCTCGGCTCCGCACCAGCTGCAGCTCTCGTTCGTCATCTGACGGGTTGCTCCTCGCACCGCACGAAACGGGTCGCGCCTGCCGAGGCGCCCTCGCTTCTATCTCGCGTACAGCCTCGCACCAGATGGCCGGGCTGCGCATAGTGGTGCTCGAGGGAGACCAGACGGGTCAGGAGCTACTCGAGCAGGCGCTCGGGGTGATCTCGCCCGACCTGATCGGCCTGGACATCGAGCTCGAGCGCTTCGGTCTGTCGCTGGAGAACCGGCGTCGCACCGGAACGCGGTCTGCACGGACGCCGCCACGGCGATGGCGGCGGGCGGCTTCGGGATCAAGGCGGCGACGATCACGCCGGAGGGCGCAGACGACGTCGGCAGCCCCAACCGGCGCTCGGAGGACGGCTACGAGTGGCGCACGGCGATCTCCTCTCGGACTCAGTCCTCCCCCTCTACGGCTCGATCGCCGGAGCCGAGTCGTTCCTGCTTGCGCTGGACGACGAGCACCGCTCTCCTCCATTACGCCGGTGAAGCCGCGCACCGGCCCTCGCGTGCCCTCTACGAGGCCGTGTTCGGCGCGGCCGCCGCGCCGGCATCCGCACTCCTGACCTGAAGGGCCACGCCGGCACGACCGAGTTCACGGACGCGGTGATCGAGTGCCTCCGCGATCAGCTCGCTTGAGGCGGCTCGGGCGCGAAGTCCATCCGGCCCGCAAGCCGCTCGTCGGCCTGCGGCCTGGTCAGCTCGTAGAACGCCAGCCGCTGCCCTCCGGGGGTGCGTAGCTCCGCGGCCGGCCCGTGCGGGAATCCGAACTCCGCCTCGATCAGCGCGCCGCGCCTGCGGAGATCCGACAGCGTCGCCTCGAGATCGTCCACCCGATGGAGCACGACGGGGGCCTCACCCTCGAGATGCCCGGCGAGCAGGAGGCGCGGTCCTCCCCCGGCCAGCCTCACCTCTGCGACCCTGGTCCCGAAGGCCTCGATGGCGAAGACGATCTCGGCCCCCAGGACGTCGCGGTAATAGCCGAGATCACGCGCGACGTCGCTGCTCGGCATGTAGAGGAAGTCGAACGACTCGATCCTGGCCATCCTCAGACGACCGGGCCGCTGGTCGGCGGCTCCGTGGCCGGCGGCAGATCGACGACCCGGCGCCATTCGGCGATTCGCCCGTCGTGGATGACGAAGGCGGTCTTGGCGGTTTCGCCCACGCCCCCGCCGCAATCTCCGCGGCCGGGTCGCTCGGTCAGCTCGAAGGTCGCGATCGTGTACTTCCCGGAGGTGACGGCGCGGGTCAGCTTCGCACCGCACGGCAGGGAGTCGTTGAAGGCGACAACGCCCGGTCTATCAGTCAGGCGGAGCGGTGCGGTCCCGTTCTGGACGATCGCCGGGATCTCGAATCGGTCGGCGGCGGCCTGGACATCCCCGGCACGGAGCTGATCGGCCCACGCCTTGATCACCCGCGCGGCGTTCGCGTCCGCACCGCCCGGCACCGAGCTCTGATCCGAGGACCCGCAGCCCGCGAGAGCGATGGCGCTCAGCGCCGCCAGGGTGGCGATGGGTCGAGCCGTCACCCGCGAATCATGGCAATGCGAGGTGGCGGAGCTCGATCCTGCCGTCGCCCACCGTCGCCTGCCCCATCGAGCGACGGGGGGAGCGTCGCCGCTCGGTGGGGCTGCCGGGATTGAAGATCTGGAATCCGTCACGTTCCTCGTGCAGCGGCAGGTGCGAGTGGCCGAAGATCACGGCGTCCGCATCCGGGAAGCGGGCCCGCAGGCGCTCGAGGCGCCCCCTGGCCGGGCCGGCGTCATGGATTACGGCGAGGGTCGCCCCGCCGAGGTCCAGCGAGAGCGTCTCGGGGAGCTCGCGCCGCAGCTCGGCGCTGTCGACGTTGCCGTGCACCGCAGCCACCGGGCCCAGCTCGCGAAGCTCGGCGAGCACCGACGCGTCGCTGAAGTCGCCGGCGTGGACGATCAGGTCCGCGGCGCGCAGGGCATCGAGGCAGGTCTCCGGGAGGCGGCGGCTGCCGCGCGGCAGATGGGTGTCAGCGATCAGGGCGAGCCGGACGGCTCACTCCCCGCGCGGCGCTCCGAGCGCTCGCGCTTGGCCAGCATCCGCTCGAGATAGGCGGACTTGTCGGCGCGCCGTCTGTGCTGGCGCTCCTCATCCGGGGTGATCGAGGTGTCGATCGCCTCGTGCTCCTCGGTCGTTCGCTCGTGCTGGACGCGGCGGAGCTCCTCGGCTGTCGGTTCACGCTTCGGCACTCGCATGAGAGTAATACGAGGGTGCACCGCAGGCAAAGCCGAGCAGCAACCCGTTCGATGGCGAAGGCGGGGCAGTCCGCTAGAGCGGAGCTTTCGCCCGGCCCTCCCGGCCCTTCGAGCCGCTCTTGCTGACCGCCTTTCGCGACTTCGAGAAGGGCTTCCGCAGCCAGTCGCCGAGCTTGCCCGGAGCGTTGCCGGCACCTCGCTCGCCCAGCTGGAGCGGCTTGTCGCCCGCCCGCTGGAAGTAGCGCGAGAGTCTCGGCGCGAGGAAGGCGAGCACCATGAGCACGACGCAGAAGACGATCAGGGCGGCGATCAGCATGGTGCCTCAGGGCCTTCCCGCTCGCCGCGCTCCCTAACCGAGATTGGACATTTTTTTTGGGCCGGTTCCTTGACCTTTCGCCGCGGGTATACGAACATACGTTCGATGCCCGTCGCCTGCGCCCTGATCCCCCGCTTCCAGCTGATCGCAGCGGTCGTCGAGCCGTCATCGAACGGGTCGTTCCCAGCACAAAACGAGTCGCTCCTCTCGAAGCGCCCTCACAGGACGCCCTCACCTCTGCTGAGACGCCCCGCGGCGCTGGCCCCCGAGCCCGGCGCCGCCCAGCTGATCGGAGAGGTCTCGGCCCCAGCCGAGCGGTTCGGGCTACGGCCGGGGATGAGGGTGGGAGAGGCGCTCTCCCGCTGTCCCGAGCTGGTCCTGATCCCGCCGGACCTCGAGCGGGCCGAGCGCTCCTGGGATGAGGCGCTGCGGCGGCTGGAGGGGATCGGCGCGGAGGTCGAGTCGGGACGAGCCGGAGAGGCGTTCTTCGAAGCCAGCGGGCTGAGCGGCCTCTGGGGAGGGATCGCGGGCGTGCTCGAGCGCGCCCGTCGCGAGCTCGGCTCCTCGACGCGGCTGGGCGCCGGCCCGGGCCGCTTCTGTGCGTACGTGGCGGCCGTAATGCGAGGGCGCGATGCGAGGGCGCGCCGCCAGGCAGGACCCGTTTTGCGTGGAAGGGAGGAGCAACCCGTTCTCTGGCCTGGCATCGTTCCCGATGGGACCGCTGCCGAGTTCCTGAAGCCGCTGCCGGTTTCACTCCTCTGCGGGCGTCTGGGCGGGGACGGGGACGACCTTCCCAATGAGCTCGAGCGGCTCGGGATCTCCACCCTTGGGCGGCTCGCGGGGCTGCCGCGGGACGCGGTCGCCGACCGCTTCGGCCGGCTTGGCCTCCGAGCCCAGAGGCTGGCGCGGGGCGGCGATCAGCCGCTGCGGCCGAGGCCGGTGCGTGAGGCGATCGCGGTGGAGCTCGAGCTGCCCGAGGCCGTCTCCGGCCAGCAGCTGGAGAGAGCGCTCGAGCTGTTGATCTCCCGACTGCTCGCCCACGGCGCACGGCGCGGCAGGACCCTGCGGGCCCTGCGCCTCTCCGCGCGCTTGGCGGCAGGCGGTGGCTGGCGCCGCCAGGTGGCGCTGCGGCGGGCGAGTGCCGACCGGGCCCGTCTCTCCGATGCCCTCCTCCCCCATCTCACCCTGCTCCCGGCCCCCGCGGCGACCCTGCGGCTGGAGGCGGTGGCGCTGGGGCCGGAGACCGGTGAGCAGCTGACCCTCTCGAGCCCCGACCAGGAGCGGCGCGAGCGGATCGGCGAGGCGGTCCGCCAGGCCCGCTCGGCCGCCGGCGCCGAGGCGTTGCTACGGGTGCTCGAGGTGGATCCGGCCTCCCACGTGCCGGAGCGCCGCGAGGTCTTGATGCCGTATCCGGAGGACGAGTGAAAGAAGGCTTCGCCATGCAACGGGTTGCTTCTCGGCTTCGCCTGCGGAGCGTCCTCGGATCAAGGTGAGACCCGGCCGAGTCAACAAGCCCTGGCCGATTCCGGTCCAGGTGGGCTCGGATGGAACGCCGCGCGCGGTCGGCCGGCTGGCGGTCGAGTCGGTCCGCGAGGAGTGGCTGGTCGAGGATGGATGGTGGACCCAGCGGCCGCTGCGGCGCCGCTACTTCGAGCTGGTCCTGGAGGACGGCAGCGACGTCGTCGTCTTCTGTGAGCCGGACTCGGGCCGCTGGTTCCGACAGCGGGATTGATGCCGCCCCCGGTTCATGCGAGGGTGCTCCGCCAGGAGCAACCCGTCTCATGCGGGAAGAGGCGGCATTGATGGAGTACGCGGAGCTCCACTGCCACTCGGCCTACTCCTTCCTGGACGGCGCCTCGGATCCGGCCGAGCTGGCGGCGACCGCGGCCGACCTCGGTCACGAGTCGCTGGCGCTGACCGACCACGACAACGTCTGCGGGGCGATGGAGTTCGCGCACGCGTGCGCGGGTGTGGGCGTCCGCCCCATCATCGGCTGCGAGCTCACCGTCGAGGTGCCGCGGCGGAGATCGCGGCCCGTTCACGTCACCCTCCTGGTCGAGAACGCGAGGGGCTGGGCGAGCCTCTGCCGGCTGATCACAGAGGCCCATCGGGGCACGCGCGAGGCAGCATCGAACGGGTTGCGCGGTCGCGCACCCTTGCATCAACGCGAGCCGCTGCCGCCGTCGATCCCCATCGATGAGCTGGAGCGCCATACCGAGGGGCTGACCTGCCTCTCGGGCTGCGCGCGCGACGGCGCCGTGGCCGGGAGCTGGGAGCGAGGCGACCCGGCGGGCGGGGCGGCCCTGGCCGGGCGGCTGCTGCGGGCCTTCGGGTCCGATCGCTTCCGGATCGAGCTGCAGCGGCCGCTCTGGCGCCACGATCGCTCGCGCAACCGCTGGCTCGCTTCGCTGGCTGAGCGACTCGGCGTCCCCACCGTGGCGACCGGCGATGCGCACGCCCACGATCACTCGCGGCGCGATCTCCAGGACGCGATGGTGGCGGTGAGGCTGGGTGCGACGCTGGACGAGACCGAGGGGCTCCGCCGCGGCAACTCGGCCTCGGCCCTGCTCTCGGCCGCTGAGGCGGCGGCGCGCTTCCGCGACCACCCGGAGGCGGTGGCGGAGACGACGCGGCTCGCGGAGCGACTGCGTTTCGACCTCACCAGGGAGCTCGGCTACAGCTATCCGGGAGCCGAGGAAGACGTATCCGGCGGCCACGAAAACCGCCACCGAACCGATCGCCGCCTGGCTGAGCTCTGCCGGATGCGGCTCATCCATCGCTACGAGGGTGCCCCGCATCGCGCTGAGGCGGAGCGGCGTCTCGAGGAGGAGCTGGCCCTGATCAGGGAGCTGCGCCTCTCAGGCTTCTTCCTGCTCCACCAGGACATGCTGGAGCTCGCCCGCGAGGTGGCGGCGGAGGTCCGCGGCCCGGACTCCGCCCGGCGGCTGCTGCCGCCGGGCCGCGGCCGCGGCTCCAGCGTCAGCTCCCTGGTCTGCTACCTGACGGGGCTCTCGCACATCGATCCGGTGAAGAACGACCTGTTCCTGGGGCGCTTCCTGAACGAGGAGCTGACGGAGGTCCCGGACATCGACCTCGACTTCCCTCGCGACATCCGCGAGAAGCTGATCCCGCGGGTGCACGAGCGCTACGGGTCCGAGCGCTCCGCCCTGGTCGCCTCCTTCGCCACCTACCGGGCGCGCGGGGCGATCCGCGACCTCGGCAAGGCGCTGGGCCTGCCCCCCGGCGAGGTCGAGCGGTTCGCGCGGGCCGTGGACGTCTACGAGGCGAGCCGCGACGCCTGGACGCGGATGGAGGAGGTGCTGGGCAAGCTGCGGGCGCGCTCCCCGCGCTGGCGGGCGCTCGCCGAGCTGCTGCCCGAGATTGCGGGTCTCCCCCGTCACATCTCCCAGCACCCCGGGGGCATGGTGATCTCGACCTCGCCCCTGATCGAGCTCTGTCCCGTCCAGCCGGCCGCGATGGAGGGCCGGCAGATCGTGCAGTGGGACAAGGATTCCTGCGCGGACGCGGGCTTCCTGAAGATCGACCTGCTCGGCCTCGGGATGCTCTCGGCGGTCGAGCGCTGCGTCGACGAGATCGCTCGCACGCGCGGGGAGCGGATCGACCTCTCTCACGTCCCCCTGGACGACGACCAGGTCTGGAGCGCTATCCAGCGCGCCGAGACGACCGGCGTCTTCCAGATCGAGAGCAGGGCGCAGATGCAGATGCTTCCCCGCACGCTGCCGGAGAATCTCGATGACCTGACGGTGCAGGTCGCCTTGGTGCGGCCGGGGCCGATCCAGGGCGGGGCCGTCCACCCCTACATCGAGCGGCGCAAGCGGCTGCGGGCCGACCCCACCTACGAGGTCCCCTATGAGCACCCCTCGCTCGAGCCGGCCCTGCGCGACACGCTCGGCGCGATCGTCTTCCAGGACCAGGTGCTCGAGGTGGCGATTGCGCTCGCCGGCTTCTCCGTCGGCGAGGCGGAGGGGCTGCGGCGGGCGATGAGCCGCAAACGCTCGGAGGCGGCGATGCGCCGCTACCGGGAGCGCTTCATCGAGGGAGCCATCGGGCGCGAGGTCTCACCAGAGGTGGCTGAGCGTGTCTTCGGGCAGATCGAGGGGTTCTCCGGCTTCGGGTTTCCCAAGGCGCACTCTGCCGCCTTCGGGCTGCTCGCCTACCAGTCGACCTGGCTGCGGGTGCACTATGGCCCGGAGCTGCTCTGCGCGTTGCTCAACGAGCAGCCGATGGGCTTCTATCCGCCGGACGCGCTGGTCCATGAGGCGCAGCGGCGGGGCATCGAGATCCTGCCGCCGGACGTCAACGTCAGCGAGCTCGACTGCCGGGTGGAGACGACCGGCGCCGAGGCGGGCTCCGCGGGGAACCCGCCGGTGCGGATCGGCCTCGGCTACGTGGCGGAGGTGGCCGAGGTCGAGGCGGCGGCCGCGATCGACGAGCGCCGGCGGGGCGGCTCGTATCGGAGCATCTCCGACCTCGCGGGCCGCTCCGGAGCGGGCGCCGCCGCCCTCCAGCGCCTGGCGTGGGCCGGGGCCTGCGACGGCCTCGTCGAGGCCCTGCCGGACGGGCCGGAGCCCGCCTCCCCACCGGTGGATCCCGACGAGGAGCTCAGGCGACCCGCCCTCTGGGAGAGCGGCGGTTCCGCGCGCGCCGCTCGCACCGACGAGGGGGTGCAGCTGGCGCTGCCGCTCGACGGATCCCCCACGCCGCCCCTGCCGGCGCTCGGTCCCTGGGAGCGGACCGTGGCCGACTACAGGACCACCGGGATGACCCTCGGCCGCCACCCGATGGAGCTCTTGCGCCAGGGCCTTTCCCAGAATGAATCGGGTTGCTCCTCGGCTTCGCCTGCGGAGCGCGCTCGCATATCGACCAGCGAGGATCTCTCCCGGACCCGGGATGGCGCGCGGGTGCAGGTGGCGGGGATGGTGGTCGCCCGGCAGCGGCCGGCGACGGCCAACGGCGTCGTCTTCATGCTGCTCGAGGACGAGCGGGGAACAATCAACCTGATCGTGCCGCCCCCGGTGGTCGAGCGCTGCCGGCTGGCGGTGAGGACCTCGGGCTTCGTCCTGGCGGCCGGCAAACTCGAGCATCGCGAGGGCACCACCAACGTGGTGGTCTCCTCGATCGACCGGCTCGAGAAGCCCGACCTGCCGCCCTCGAAGCCGCGACAGATCGCGCCCCCGATCCCCCGCGAGACCGGCCGACCGGCTGCGGTTCCGATCGCCCTGTCGAAGCGCTCCTTCGAAGGGGTCCGTGAGGCGGCGATGGCCGAGCTCGCTGCCTCCCTGCCGGCGCCCCACAGCTTCGGCAGGCGGGGCAGATGAAACTTTCCCTGCAAATGGCGCGGTCCGTCCGGGGCCATCCATACCTTTTCGCCCAGTGGGAAAGCTCATCGACATCAGAGAGCGGCTGCTCGACGCGGCCGATTTGGTCATCGACTTCGCGACGCTCGGCGAGTACGGCATCGAGCCCGAGCCCGCCCGCGACTGCGAGCGCCGGCCCTCCGGCCTCGCTTCCGGCGCGCCGCACCATCTCCACGACCGCGCCGGGATCCAGGAGCGGATCGCCGCCTAGGCAGGCGCTGCCCGCTCACCGCCCTTGACTGGGCGGGGGAAAGCTAGTCGGCCTCGCCACGGTCGATCGCGGCGAGCATCAGCCTGCCGACCTCGATCGCTCTCTCGAGAGCGGACGGATCCGTGTTTTCGACCCTGTCCGTAGGCGAGTGGTAGTTCGGGATGATCCGGTCCTGCGTGCTGAACGTGATCGCCCGGCCACCGTGGGCCATCACGGGGGTCGAGTCGTAGGTGAGCCCGGCGTTGTGATCCGTTCCCTCGAGTCCGAGCTCGGGATGGCGCTGGGCGATCTCGCTGGCGATGCGGACGAGATGCGCGTCCGCCGGCCACTTCCTTGCGGCGCCCTCCCGCCGCAGGTAGCGCAGGGTGGCGGGCGCCGCCACGCCGTCGAAGTTGAGAAAGACCCACGAGCGCAGCTCCTGCGCGCCCGGTTCGCGGGATTGAGGCGAGCCGAGGCCATTCGGCAACGGCTGCGAAGCAGGGCCGAGGTCCTTCAGGAACGCCTGTGCACCCAGCACCAAGGCCTCTTCGCATCCGGTGAACAGGCACACCACACGCGTGCTCGATAGGGGGCGCTCGTTGAGCTCGGCTGCGAGCGTTCCGACCGCTGCAACGCCGGAGGCGTTGTCGTTGGCGCCAGGGACATCCACCCCGCGCAGCTCGCGCTCCGCGAGGAGACCGAGGTTCGCGATCAGGATCGCGTAGGCGGCGGCGAGCACCTTCCTGCCCAGCCGTGCGCGGCGCAGCAGGGGGCCGGCAACCGTGATCGCGAAGGACGCCGAGTGCAGCGCGATCCAGGGCTGGAGCAGGGGCAGGAAGCGGCGGTGGAAGATCAGACCGCTCCGGGAGCTGTCGAGGTGGCAGACGAGACAGACGGTTCGCTCGGGCTCTCCGCTCGGCTCGATGGTGGCGACGACGTTGCGGCTCGGGCGCCGGGCCAACAGCCGGGTGAGGGGCCGGTGGACCATCCCGTCCTCGGCCGCAGTCAAGGTCGCACCGGCCGCGGCGAGCGCGGAGGCGAGCCACGGGCGCCTGCGCACGAAGGCCACTCCGACCAGGGCGACCGCGAGAGCCGCGCCGTAGGGGAGAGCAAAGGTGGCGTAGCCGCTGAACGGACGCTGCTCGACCTTCAAGCCGCCTCTGGCCA
>DATGDO010000156.1:0-3430 GCA_035310805.1 Solirubrobacterales bacterium | reverse complement strand
CACAGGGACCCGAACGGCTACGGGGAGCGCGCCTACCGCGACGAGCCGATCCTAGGCTCCCCCGGGAGCGTCCTCGTCGCCCTGGAGCGCTTCGGCTGCCGGCCAGACCCCCTCCGGTGGCATCTCGAGCTCGTCCGCAAGCGACTCCCTCCAGGCGGGCGCTTCGAACGGCTCGCCCCAGTAGTCCGTGACCCTGATCGCCTGCCCGTCTCGCAGGTCGGCGACGCTGACGTTGCGGTAGACGCGACCGTCGCCGTAGTCCGTGCTCCATTCCACCACCAGGGTGTCGCCGCAGCGATGGCGCCGGCCGACCCCGAGCCTGAGGCCCTCGAAGTGGGACTCCACCTCGCCGATCCGCGCCCGGCCGTTGATCACCTCGCCGCTCTGCGGCCACTGACGCTTCGCGTCGTCGGCCAGCGGAACGCCGAGGATTCGCTCCAGTCGGGTGTCGTGAGCGGGCTGGGTTGTCATCTCAGGCCTCCGTCGTGGTGGTCGGCGCCGGTCGGGTGGGGCTCAGAGCTCGATCGAGGCCTTGACCTCGCCGCTGTCGACCGAGACCCGGGTACCGGGCGTCTCCGAGACATCCATCGCCTCCAGCGCCGCGGCGCCCGCGCGCATGTCCTCCTCGCTCTCGAAGAGGACGACCGCGACAGCGGTGCCCTGACCCTCGTCCACGATCAGCTGCATCCCCTTGGCGGGAACACCGGGCGGCGGCTCTCCGACCTTGATGTCTGTGGCGATCGAGTCGATCCGCTCGTTGTCGACGTCGGTGAACCTCACCACTCGCGCGTACATGGGTGACCTCCTCCTCCGGGTAGTTGGGCCGATCCTATCCGCGCACGGCCGGGCCCGGCGGCCGCCGAGACCCCAGCTCCCTACCGCGGCTTGTGGAAGTCCCCACCGCACTTCGCCCAGACGCCGCGGTCGGCGGCTTCGGCCTTGTCCTCGGCGCGCTTGAAGGTCCTCACCTTCTCGAAGGGGTCGTGCTGGTAGACGTAGACCTTGGCCCAGCCGCGGCGGAGCTGGATCTTGCCGAGGTTCTCGCTGCCCCGGAAGACGTAGTCGAGCAGCCGGCCGTAGCCGTCGACGCGGTCCTGGGTCGGATCGCTGACCAACGTCACCCGCCGGCCGTCGGCGAGCCCGTGCATGCTCGCCGAGGCCTGGGGGCCGCCGCACTGGACCGGGGTGTCGGGCCGCACCGTCTCGGGGGTGTCGATGCCGATCAGGCGCACGTCGCGGTGGCCGCCGCTTCGGAGGCGGACGCTGAGCGTGTCGCCGTCCACGGCCTCGATCACATCGGCCTTCACCTTGCCCGGAGGGAGTTGGCCTCCGCCACCGCCGCCGCCGGAGCCCGAGGAGCAGGGACACGGCAGCGACTCGCAGGCGACCCCGTCGTGGTCGGCGTCGAGGTTGTCGAAGTTGTTCGAGGGGCTGCCGCCGTGGGAGACGAAGTAGCTCTGCGCCTGCGCCTGGTTGGCGAAGTCGGCGCAGTCCTTGTCGGCGGAGGACGATCCGGCGCCGAACGGATGCGCGGCGATCAGGAGGGCCGCCACCGCCCCGATCGCCGCGATCCCTGTCACCGGCCGTCTCACCTTCGGCCGAAGCTACCCACCCCCCCGGAGGATGTCGAGGCGTGCCAGGGGCCGTGCCGCCGGTGCTTCTCCGCGAGGTCTATAACGGCGGAGGATGCCCGACTGGGAGCCCCCCTACCTGGCGCTGTATCGCTCCGGAGAGCTGGCCGAGCGAGCGCGCCTGGCAATGGAGCTGCTCCGCGAGCGCTGCCGGGTCTGCCCGCGCTTCTGCAAGGTGGAGCGCCTGGAGGACGAGGCGGGCCTCTGCGGCGTCGGGCGCCACGCCGTGGTCGCCTCCCACTTCCCCCACTTCGGCGAGGAGGACTGCCTGCGGGGCCAGCGGGGCTCGGGGACGATCTTCTTCAGCGGCTGCAACCTGCGCTGCGTCTTCTGCCAGAACAACGAGATCTCCTGGCGGGTGAACGGCGAGCCGGCCCCAGCCGAGCGGCTCGCCGAGATCATGCTCGAGCTCCAGGCGATCGGCTGCCACAACATCAACTGGGTCACCCCGGAGCACGTCGTCCCCCAGATCCTCGAGGCCCTGCCGCTGGCGGCGGAGGCCGGGCTCCGTCTGCCGCTCGTCTACAACACCAGCGCCTACGAGGGCCCGGAGAGCATCGCCCTGCTCGATGGGATCGTCGACGTCTACATGCCGGATCTGAAGCTGTGGACGGAGGAGCGGGCGCGCCGCTACCTCGCCAAGCGCGACTACTCGCAGGTGGCGCGGCAGAGCATCGGGGAGATGCACCGCCAGGTCGGCGACCTGGTGCTCGACGACCGGGGGATGGCGAGGCGGGGGCTGATCGTCCGCCACCTGCTGATGCCGGGCATGGTCGAGGAGACCGAGGCGATCCTCCGCTTCGTCGCAGAGGAGCTCGGCCCGGGCACCTACGTCAACCTGATGGCCCAGTACTACCCGGCGGGAAAGGTCGGCACGGACGGGCGCTTCGAGGAGATCGACCGCGGCGTCAGCGCGGCCGAGTACGAGCTGGCGCTGCGGATCGCCGAGGAGCTCGGCCTTGAGCGGCTCGACCGGCGCAGCCGCGCCCACGGCGAGGCGTTGGCGGCGGCCCTCGCCTAGCCGAGGACGAGAGACCCCTCCGGTGCCCGCGAACGGACCCGAGCACCTCGCCGAGCTGGTGCGCGCGCACGGCGTCCGAGACCGCCGCCTGCTCGAGGCGATCGCCTCGGTGCCGCGCGCCGAGTTCGTGCCGCCCGCACAGGAGGCGCGCGCCTACCGCGACCAGCCGATCCCGATCCCGCACGACCAGGTGACCACGCAGCCCTCCCTCAGCGCCGCGATGATCGAGGCGCTGGCGCTGGAGGGAGAGGAGCGCGTGCTCGAGGTGGGGACCGGCTACGGCTTTCAGACCGCGCTGCTCGCCCGGCTCGCCGGCCAGGTCTTCAGCATCGAGCGCTTCGCCGACCTGGCGCAGACGGCGCAGGCAAACCTCGCCCGTCAGCGGATCCGGAACGTGGAGGTGGTGGTCGGCGACGGCACGGCGGGTCTCCCCGAGCGGGCGCCGTTCGACGCGATCGTGGTCTCGGCGGCGTTCACCAGCGTCCCCGAGCCCCTTGCGGCCCAGCTTCGCGACGGCGGGCGGCTGGTCCAGCCGATGGGCCCGGGCGGCCGCGATCAGGTGACCCTGTTCGAGCGCCGCGGAGAGGGCCTGGAGCGCCGCGCGAAGGTCATCCCGGCACACTTCGTGAAGCTCTACGGCGAGCATGGGTTTCACGTGCCGGGGTGAGCTCTAGCCGCCGCGCTCGGCCTCTGATCCCAGGCGCAGCCCGAGCTGCTCCTAGCGGAGGACGGCCTGCGGCTCCCCCCCTCGGCCAGAACGCTGGCCAATGAGGGGGTC
>DATGDO010000155.1:0-5844 GCA_035310805.1 Solirubrobacterales bacterium | reverse complement strand
GTCCTCGAACCCCCGACGGGCGGATCGGTAGTCGTTTCGCAGCCAGGCGCCCACGCCCCTCGTGTTGGCCGCCCAGATCGCCGCCCTCTCAGGCGGCAGGTCCGGGCCCGAGAGCCCCTCGTGCTCCTGCACCAGGGCCTCGAGCTCACCGCGCTGACCGATGATTGCCAATCCCGCCGCGGTGACCTCCACCGCAGCGAGCATCCCCGCATCGTCATCGAGCCGGCGCGAGATCTCGCCGCTCTCGGCCGCCTGTGTCGGGATCTGTCCGTACGCACTTCGCCGGAAGCCCAGCATGCAGTCGGCGATCAGGGCCATGGCGCGCTCATACGTGGGCTCCGGCGTCGCGGCGAGAACCTCCTGCAGCCATCGATGCCCCTCGGCCAGATAGCCGCGCACGAACCAGAATCCCCACAGCGCGAGCGCCAGCCGCATCGCCTCGGCGGGCTCGGCGCGCAGCCCGGTACCGAGGGCGGCTCGGAGATTCTCCCTCTCCCGTTCCAGCTGCTGGAGCCACTTCCCGGAGGGCAGGTCGCCCGGCGGGGTCGGATCGCTGGCGGCGAGCTCGAGGAAGTGGTCGCGGTGGCGTCGTTCGGCCTCGGGGCGCTCGCCCGCCACGTCGAGCTGCTCGATTCCGTACTGGCGGACCGTCTCCAGCAGCCTGTAGCGGTGCGCCTCCCCGCCGTCCTCGACCTGTACCAGGGACTTGTCCACCAGCCGGCCGAGCAGTCCCGCCACCATCCCACGCTCCAGCGGATCGGTCCCGCAGATCTCCTCGGCCGCCTCGAGGGCGAAGCTTCCGGCGAACACCGCCAGCCGCCGTTGCAGCACGCGCTCATCGGCGTCGAGCAGCTCATGGCTCCACGCGAGAGTCGCGCGCAGCGTCTGCTGTCGCGTCAACGCGGCGGGGCTGCCGGCAGCCAGCAGGTCGAGTGCGCCGTCGATGCGCTCCACCATCTGCGCCGGAGACAGCGTTCCCGTGCGGGCCGCGGCGAGCTCGATCGCCAGCGGCATTCCGTCCAGCCGATGGCAGAGCGTCGCCACTGCATCCAGGTTGTCGTCATCGAGCTCGAAGGAGGGCGCGACCTGTCGGGCTCGCTCGGCGAACAGGCAGACGGCCTCGGAGCTCACGACGGCGACTCGGCCGACGTCCTCGCCCACCTGCGGAAGCGACAGCGACGGGACGCGCCAAACCACCTCCCCCCCTACTCGCAGGGGCTCGCGGCTGGTGGCGAGGACCCGAAGCCGAGGGCAAGAGCGAAGCAGTGCATCGGTGAAGCGGGCCGCTGCGGCGATCAGGTGCTCGCAGTTGTCGAGCACGAGGAGCAGCTGGCGGTCGCCGATGTGCTCCGCCAGGGCGATCTCGGGCGCCCGCTCGGAGGCCAGGCGCACATCGAGCGCCTCCCCGATCGCGGGCCCGATCAGCTCCGGCTCGGTGAGGGCCGCCAGCTCCACCAGCCAGGTCCCGCCCGGAAAGCGGCCGCTCCGCCGAGACGCAAGCTCGAGTGCGAGGCGAGTCTTGCCCGCTCCCCCCACCCCGGTCAGGGTGAGAAGGCGGGTGGAGCCGAAGGCGGTGGCGATCTCCTCGAGCTCGCGCTTCCGTCCTACGAAGCTCGTGAGCTGAGCCGGCAGGTTGCCCTCTTCCCTCCCGCTGGCCTCTGCATCGCCCCGATCCCGCTCCTCGCGATCTTCGAGGCTCCGGGTGAGGATCTCCTGATAGAGACGGCGCGTCTCATCGTCGGGCTCGTCCTCGAACTCACGCTTGAGGCCTCGCTTCAACTGCTGGAACTGGGCCAGCGCCTCCTGCCGTCGCCCGTCCCGGACGTAAAGGCGCATCAGCGCCCGATGGGCCGGCTCGTGGAGCGGATCGGCGAGCAGCGCCGGGTGCAGGGTCTCAATCGCCGCCCCCTCATCGCCCGCCGCGGCCTGCAGCTCGGCGAGCTCGATCCCGAGCGCCAGGCGCAGGTCACGCAGCGTCTCGCGTGAGACGGAGGTCCATTCCTCGAACCGGTCCTCCGGCAGCAGCTCGCCGGTGTACAGCTCGAGGGCGGCCACGTAGGCGGCCGCCCGCCGCTGCTCCCGGGCGCTGGCGGCGGCCTGCTCGAAGGCAACGGAGTCGATCCAGACCGGGTCCTCGGGGCAAAGCAGCAGCAATCCCTCGGAGAGCCGCAGGCAACGGCTGCCGTCGGCGCCGCGAAGATCGAACGCCCGCCGCGCCGCGTGTGCCGCCTGATGGAGGTTGTTCCGCGCGGCATCGGGCGCCAGCTCCGGCCACAGGACCTCGCTGACCTGCTCGGCGTGGAGCTTGCGGTCGGGCGCCAGGCAGAGCAGCTTGACGAGGCTCTTGGCCTTGCGCAGCCGCCATTGCTCCTCATCGACGCCTTGAGCGGCCGTCGAGACCGAGAAGCCGCCGAGCAGCTGAATTCGCAGCGCGTCCTTCTCCATCGATTCCCCTTGGGAGGGTTATACGCCGAAGCGCAGCAGAAGGAGCGGAGCGGCCGATCGCCTCGTACCGAGTAGTCGCCAGCGCTGATTCGAACCCTGCGCTGCTCGCGATGGAGGATTTGACAGTCGGGGATCTTGGGAGAACACTTGGCCGCGGAGTCGTCACTCGCGTAGCGCGAGCACCGCGAAGGAGCTGGATGGCGCACACTCGTACTCTGATCCGCGACCCGCGACGCGGGAGTGAACGATCGAAGACGGGTGATGTCGCGGCCGGTGCCTGGCTGCGGTTGGCCGCCATGGGGGCTGCCGCCGTCACGGCGCTCGTGGTCATCAGTGGCGCCCTTCACCTGGGTCTCCCCCACAGGCTGCTCGCGATTCTGGCGGTGCCGCTGCTCAGCGCCGTGGTCCTCGCCGCAGCGGCCGCGCATCGACGATTGCTGGTGGTCTCGGTTGCCGCCCTCGGCCTGTTCGCCGCCGAAAGCGCCTTCGGCGGCGTCGTCGCACTGGCGGGCCGGCCCGAGTGGGCCGTCGTGCTGCACCTCGTGTTCGCGGGACTGGCCCTGGCGGCGGCCCTGCTCAGCACGGCAGAGTCTTTCCGCGGAGAGCGCGTCCCGGCGGGCGCGTGGCGCGACTATCTGGCGCTCACCAAGCCGCGGATCATGGTGCTCCTGCTGATCACGGCCGCCGCGGGGATGTTCGTGGGGGCCGGCGGCTTGCCGAACCTGCCAGAGCTCGCCGTCGTCCTGGCCGGCGGTGCGCTCGCCTGCGCCGGGGCGAGCGCGCTGAATCACTACCTCGACCGCGACATCGACGCCCTGATGGGCGATCGGACAGCGGACAGGCCGATAGTCGCGGGTCGCCTGATCCCTCCCCGAGCGATCGAGTTCGGGCTCGTGCTCTCGGCCTTCTCCTTCGTCCTGCTGGCCAGCCTGGTGAACGTCCTGACGGCGACGCTGGCCCTGATCGGCGGCCTGTTCTACGTGCTCGTCTATACGCATTGGCTGAAGCGCTGGACCGTCCAGAACATCGTGATCGGCGGGGCCGCCGGCGCGGTGCCGCCACTTGTCGGCTGGGCCGCGGCGACCGGCAACCTGACCCTGCCGGCTGCCTTCCTCTTCCTGATCATCTTCTTCTGGACGCCGCCACACTTCTGGTCCCTCGCCCTGCTGATCAAGAGGGAGTACGCGGCCGCCCGGATCCCGATGCTTCCCGTCGTCCGCGGTGATCGTGAGACCTCGCACCGGATCGTGGCGTACTCGCTCGTGTTGGCCGCGACGACCCTGCTGCCCTTCCTCGCGCACTCCGTGGGCGGCCTGTATCTGGGAGCCGCGCTGGCCCTCGACGCAGTCTTCGTCGGCCTGGCGCTGAGCCTGGTGCGAGAGACGAATCCCGCGCGCGCCGGGCGGCTCTTTCACTTCTCGCTGCTCTACCTGGCGATTCTCTTCTCCGCGATGGCGGTCGACACGGTCGTCGTCTGACGACCGTGCCGCCGCCTGATCGCAGCTGGGCCTACGGGGAGTAGACCGGCTCGGGCGCGCCACGCCCCTGGCGTGAGCGCCGGCTCGCCGGCGAGGTCTTCCGACGCCGGTTTCCGGCCTGCCGCCGAGCGGCACCGGCTCCCGGCGAGGTCGGCAGGTGGTATGGGAGCCGCATGGTCGCGGCCAGAAGGGCGAGCAGGCCTGTGACCGCCACCGCGTTGAGAATCAAGATCGTTGCCATGGTCACTTTCGTCTGACCTCCTTTCTCTGCTGCGTTCTGCTTTCGGACACCGTTGCCCGGTGTCCCTGGTTCTGACACCTTCTCGGCCGGACCTGGGAGCGGCCTAAGAGCCCGATGACAATTTCCTGAGAAGTTCCGCCGTGGGCAGCGTGCACCACGGCGACCGGTGGTCTGGCTCAACCGGGCAGGTGGAGCGTCCGCAGCAGGGCCTCCGCGGACTGGGGCCCCCGCAGTACGTCGGTGATCTTCCCCTGGGAGTCGAGAATGAAGGTGGTAGGAAGGCCGTTCAACCCATACGCATTGCCGGCGACCCCGTCCGGGTCGCTCAGGTTCGGGAAGGTCAGGTGGTACCGGGAGAGGTAGGAACGAGCTGCGCCGGTCCCGTCGGTCCAATCGACTCCGACCAGCCGGGCCCTCCCGTGTAGCTGGCGGTTCACGCGCGCCAGGACCGGGGCCTCCTTTACGCATGGAGTGCACCAGCTGGCCCAGAAGTTGATCGCCGCGGGCCTTCCCCGCAGTGACGCGATCGTGACCTTGGGGGGAACGAGAACGCGGGTCGGAAGCTGGGGCGCCGGCCGACCGGTTCCGAAGCGGTTCGACTTGCCGCTCAGCAGGACGATCGCGATCACCCCCGCGATGACCGCGAGCGTCACCAGGCCGATGCGCAGGCTGCGGCGGATGGAAACCCCTACTCCGACGCCAGGATCGGCACGTCGTGGACGATCTGGCCGGGCCTGAAGTTCGACGGGTACAACGTGGTGATCTTTCCGCTGGCGCTGATCCCGTAGATCAGGGCGGAGTGCTCCACCGCGGCGGGGCCGGCCTTCGCCGGTCCGCTCTTGGAGACGATGTTCCAGGCGCGCCAGACGTTCTCGAGCTGAGGGCGTGAGCCGAGCAGGTACTCGATCCGGCCTGTCATCCCATGGGCCTGCAGAAACGCCCTCACCGTTCTCGGAGTGTCCCCCCTCGGATCCACCGAGACGGCGACCAGCTGGACCTTCTTGGCAGCCGGGCCAAGCCGGGCCAGCGCCGTATGAAGGTTTCCCACGATCAGCGGGCAGGTGTCGGGGCAATGGTCGTAGATGAAGGTGATGAAAACGGCCTTGCCCCGGTACTGGTCCAGGTTGATCGGGCGGCCGAGGGAGTCCTTCAGGGCGAGGGGCGGGGCCGGCTTGGAGGGCACTGCTGCGATGCCGGCGAACTTCGCGCCGGAGGTCGACTGATCCGCCGAGATCGCCGTCTGACCCGAGGGCGCCGCACCCCCGCTCCCACCGCAACCCACCAGGAGCGCAATCGTGGCTCCCGCCGCCACCAGAGCAGGCGCCAGGCTCTTGCCTGCAAGTCGAAGCACGCGAGAGACGTAGCTGAACAAAGCGCTATCAGTATTGCGCTCGGCCCGCGCCTGCCGGAGCGCCTCCCCGTCCGGTCACCCCTCCCGGGCGAGGATGCGCAGATCGCCGGCCGGCCAGGTGGGCGGGAACGGGTAGAGAAGGCCGGCGCGCTCGAACCCCTTGCTGTCGATCAGGTACACGGGGGTCTTTGCCCTGACCGGCCCGCCGGCGGGCCGGACCTCTACCCGATACGACCTCCAGACCGGGGCCAGCTGATCCCTCGAGCCGAGCAGCCAGTGCCAGTCCGCTGCGGCCGTGAGGCCCCAGCGGGCGGCGGCGGCACGGGTCG
>DATGDO010000154.1:0-13864 GCA_035310805.1 Solirubrobacterales bacterium | reverse complement strand
GACACCGACCCTACGGGAACCTTCGACCGTGGCGATCCCGGCGCCAGGCTGATCCACGTCATCGAGGGCACGGTGGCATGAGGTCTCGCCCCCGGCGGATTAGCCGTCGCCCGGCTCGAGGATCACCAACGGAACCTCGCGCTCGGTGCGTCGTTGGTAGCGGTCCCAATGCGGGTTGTGCTCGATCGGCCGATGCTAGATCCGCTGCTTCGCCACCCTGCCCTCTGGCGAGTGGCAGCTAAGGCGAGAGCTTGTCCTCGCGAATGTCCTCGGCGACGCGGTCCTTGAACGGCTTCAGCTTCTCGAATAGCTCGTCGGGTGGTACCTCGTCGGTGGGCTCGGCATTGCCGACCAGCCAGGGCGCGGCATCGACCGCGGTGCGCCAACTGGCCTCGTCGGGATCCGTATCGTCGTCCCGGCCCGCGCCCTCCGGCAGCGGCTCGATCTCGTCCAGGTAGACGTTTGTGTACTGCCCGCGCTGCTGCTCGTGATACCCGACTCGCGCCCGCGCTCCCTTCGCCCGGAGCGCCGCTTCGCCGATCGCCTCGCGAAAGGTCGTGTACTCGTCCCCCTCGGAGCTGCGTACGACGTAGCGCGTGTTGCCGCCCTTGGTCTCGAAGCTGCGTACGTCCGCGACGAAGATCTCCGCCTTCATGCGTGTCAGATACCCGCGCCGAAGAAGCGGAACACCCCTGGAGCTCGGTAGGTCTGCGGTTGATTGAGCCGGACCGACCAGGGCTCCGGGGACAGGTAAGCGGCGCTTCTCGGCATCACACGAACACCCCGGCCGCCCCCACTGGGACGACCATATCCTCAGGGCATGTCCGCCGCCGCTGGCCCAGAGCCACTGGGACCTCCGCCCGTCACGAGGCTCGCCTGGGAAGCGCTCACGGGACGCGAGCTCGCACGCCTTCTGATCGCGGTGCCCTCGTTGCTCGGCGCGCCGCGGGGAACGACGCCGGTGGTGGTCCTGCCGGGCTTCCGCCTCGGCGACGTGTCGACGTTTCCGCTGCGCGAGTTCCTGCGCCGCCTCGGCCACACGGTCGAGGGCTGGGGGCTCGGCGTCAACCGGGGTGACGTTCCCACCCTGATGCCGCGTGTCGCCGAGCAGGTCGCCGACCTCGCCCGGCGTCTTGGCGAACCGCTTCACCTGATCGGTCAGAGCCTCGGTGGCGTGCTGGCGCGCGAGACCGCGCGCGATCGTCCTGAGCTGGTTGCGCAGGTGATCACGATCGGCTCGCCGGTCGTCGGTGGCCCCTCATACACCCGCGTGGCGATGGCCTATCCCGACGCGCGCCTGGCGGAGATTCGCCGAGGCATCGCGCAGCGCAACCGCAGCCCGATCCGCGTCCCGATCACGGCGGTCTACAGCAGGCGCGACGGCATCGTTTCCTGGGAGGCCTGCATCGATAGCGCGAGTCCGCACGTCGAGCACGTCGAGGTCGGCAGCTCACATCTCGGGATGGCGCTGGACCCGACGGTCTGGCGATTGGTGGCCGAGCGCCTCGCACGGCGCGCGTCCAGTTAGAGCGAAGGCCCTTGCGCGATCCCGGTCGAGGATCGCGGCTTCGAGGTGTCGCTCGGGCGCGCGTCGGCCAAGACGAGGTGATGCCTGGGCGCGCGGAGTAGCGTCGACGTCGTCGAGGAGGAAATGGCCCTTCTGTAAACGGCCTCGTATGCGGCCGCCACCGTCCCCACGTGATACCGGCCCTCGACGCTCGCCCGACAGCTTGCCGGATCGATTGCGCCGATTCTCTCGACGGCCAGCGCCATCTCCGTCTCATCGCAGACGTGAAAGCCGTTCTCTGCGTGAAGGACGACCTCGGAAGCGGCGCCCTCGGGGAAGGCGATCACCGGCGTCCCGCAGACGAGCGCTTCGATCATCACCATGCCGAAGGGCTCGGGCCAGCGGATCGGCATCAGCAGGGCCGAGGCGCGCGCAAACAACTCGGTCTTCGCCCGGCCACCAACCTCGCCCAGGTAGCGGACGCGCCGGCCGTCGAGTTGCGGCTCGATCTCGCTTGCGAAGAACGCCTCCTGACCGGGTTGGACGGGCCCGGCGATCAGCAGCGGGCGTCCGGCGCGACGGGCCGCCTCGATCGCCCGATGGGGTCCCTTGCCCTCGGTCATCCGACCGACCCAGAGGAGGTAGTCGTCCTTCTCGTAGCGCAGCGGCCAGACGTCGGCCGCGATCGGGTTGGGAATCACCGCCGAGACCCGCAGCCCGGCCGGTGCGTCTCGGAGCTGTGTATCGCTGATCGCAACGAGGGCCGCCCGATCTCCGTGCTCCGCGTAGAACCCGGAGGTGTCCCCCGTGAAGGGACCGTGAAGGGTATGGACCATGGGGACCGAGACCCGGTTGGCGAGCGCGAGTGCCGTGAAGCCCGAGTGGTCGTGGACGACATCGAAGGCTCGGCGACCGTCATCTTCGATCTCGGCGAAGGCGCGAGCGACGTGATCGGCCTCATACAGTGCTTGGCCGATCTGCCGCGGATAGGGTCGGGAGAGCGGCGAGCGGACGATGGCGGCGGATCGCGACCCGGGCGCGGCGAACAGGGTCACCTCATGACCCCTTCTGACGAGCTCGTCGCTGAGCAGTGCGACCACGTGCTCGATGCCCCCGTAGGCCGGGGGAGGGATCGGGATCCAGGGAGGGGCGAGCATGGCGATCCGAAGCGGGGCGCCCACCCTCCCGAGGCGCGTTCGCTCCCTTCGCTCCCTCTGGCCGCTGCTCATCGCTCGTGCACCTCCGATGCCGGATGGTCGTCCAGACGAATCGTCCATCCGGTTCCGAAAGATCAGCGAAAGAGGTTCCGGAGCCGCCGCTAGGTCCCGCTCAGCGTCACGCGCAGCGCCTCGAGAGCGGAGTACCGGGGGCTCCAGCCGAGCTCGCGCTTGGCCTTGGAGGTGTCCATGATCGCGGGGTGGCTCACCGCCTCGGCCCATTCCGCAAACGGGGGGGCGAACGGGATCGCGGCCACCAGCCGAGCCGCCCTCTGCACCGGCGCGGCCGGGACCGGGAGCGGCGCGAAGCCCAACTCCCGCGCGATCTGCTCGGCGGTCACCGTCCCGTCCGCGGCGATGTTGTAGACGCCAGGTGGGCCTGCCCCGAGGATGCACAGCATCAAGGCCTCGGCTACGTCGTCCTCATGGATCAGCTGCAGCGGCAACCGCGGCGCCGGCACGGGCAACGGCACTGGAAGCCCGAGCACGAGGCTTGCCAGCCGGTGGGCGAGGGGTTCGAGTGGCCGGGGGAGGAAGCTCTTGGCGCCGACTGCGTGAGGTCCGAGGACGATCGGGGGGCGCAGCAGGTAGAGCTCGAGCTCGGGCAGTCGGCTTGCCTCGTCGGTGAGCAGCTGCTCGATCTCGGCCTTCTCCTGCGCGTAGAAGAGATGCGCAGCGGGACGGGCTGGCCACTCCTCGTTCATCCCGAGCGGGTTCTCGGAGTGAAACCCATAGGCGGCGACCGAGGACGCGTACACGAAGCGCCTCGCCCCCGCCGACGCCGCTGCGCGGAAGGTGTTCAGCGTTCCCTCGACGTTGATCTGGCGGATCGTCTCGCGCGAGGCGGCGCCCGTGATCATGAAGGCCAGGTGCACGACGACATCGGCGCCCTCGAACGCCCGCCCGAGGGTCTCCGGCTCGCGGACGTCTCCACGCAAGTACTCCATCTTCGTCCAGCCGTGCTCCGCTGGCTCGAAGGGCCGGCGGGCCACCCCGACGATCCGCGCGATCCGCCCCTCCGCCTGGAGCCGCGGCATCAACGCGAAGCCGAACGTCCCGGTCGGGCCCGTGACCGCGACCCTCACCCCCGTTGCTCGCTCGGACACGGCCTCACCGTACCCTGCTTCAGCCGGCGTCCTGAGCGGGTCATGAGGATTGCAGGCGGTCGATCGGCTCTCCGCTCTGCATACTCTGCGCATGGCAGGCGTTGATGCGGAGCAGCGGAGCACACAGGTGAGCCGTCCTCCCGCCGGGCTGATCGCTCTGATCGAGCGCTTCGACCCGGATGTGATCGACCTACCCGGTGGCTCGGCGCGCATCCGGCTCAGCGTCGGTGTCGAGGGTGACTGGGACGCGGTGATCGACGAGGGCCGGATCGAGCTGCAGCCGGCGAGCGGCCGCCAACCCGACGCGCTGCTGAGCGCCGACGCCTCGACCTGGGAGGACATCGTGCGCGACGTACGGGGTGGGATGCTCGCCTTTCGCAAGGGCCGTATGCGCGTTCGCCAGAACCTCCACCTCGGCATCGGTTTCCTCGCGGCCACCAGCGGCTTGGCCGACGAGCGTCGCCTCCGGTTCGCCTCCTTCCACACCCGCCTCTGCAAGATCTCGACGCTTTCGGCGGGTGAGGGCGATCCGGTGATCTGCGTGCACGGGCTGGGTGGGACCAAGGCCTCCTTCCTCCCCACCGTCGCCGCGCTGGCCGACCGCTATCGGGTGATCGCGATGGACCTGCCCGGTTTCGGCGATTCCGAGAAGCCGATCGGCGCCGCTTATGACGCGCCCTACTTCGCCGGCGCGATCGACGCCCTGCTCGACGAGCTGGAGATCGAGCGCGCCCACCTGATCGGCAACAGCATGGGTGGGCGCGTGTCGATCGAGATGGGGCTGCTGCGACCCGAGCGCACGGAGAAGATCGCCCTGCTCAGCCCGGCGCTCGCCTGGTTGAGCAGCCGCCGGTGGCGCTGGCTGCTCCGGGCACCACTTCCCATGCTCGGCCTGATCCAGCCGGCGCCGCGGGTGATCACCGAGCCGATCGTCCGCAACCTCGTCCCGGGTGGCAGCGACGGCTGGTCGGCCGCCGGCGTCGATGAATTCCTGCGCTCCTATCTCACCCCACGCGGCCGCGTCGCGTTCTACGAAGCGGCACGAAACATCTACCTGGACGAACCGCACGGCGAACGGGGCTTCTGGACACGGCTGGCCGAGATGTCGCCAGACACCCTGTTCATCTGGGGGCGCAATGATCAGCTCGTGCCGATTGCCTTCATGAGGCACGTCGAGCGGACACTTCCCGGCGCCCGTCACCTCGAGCTCGACTGTGGCCACGTTCCGCAGCTCGAGGCGCCGCAGGAGACGCACCGCGCGATCCGGGAGTTCTTCGCCTAAAGGCCGGCGCCGGCGCTCCCAGCCCTCCCTTCGCACCCGTTCGCTCCGGACCCAGTTCAGAAAGGAAGCTCGAAGCGTTCCACCGTGCCGGCGCTGTCGCGGTGTTCCAGCGTCAGCGGCAACCCGTCCCCGACCCCGAGGCGGGCGACGGCCTCCCGTGCCAGCGCAATCAACTCGGTCGGCGTCACACCCGCCTCGGGCGGGAAGACCCCGTCGCCGCTGAGCTGGCCGCGCAGCATGAGGATCGTTCCCAGCCCGGCCGGTATCCCGGTTCCCTCGCCCGCGCCGTGGCTTCCCGACGCCATCGAGAACTCATAAGTGTGTCCGTCGCCGTCCCGACGTCCCGTCACCTCGACCTTCAGGCATCCCCGCGGGCCGGCAATGCCAGCCGCTTTCAGCAGGGCCGGGCGCTGGGAGCGAATGAACTCGACGGCGAACTCACGCGGAATCAGCGGCGCGCCGTCGACCGTGATCGGCTCCTCGGTGCAGATGCCCAGGCGCACCGCAGCCATCGTCAGCTGGAAGTACTCGAGCGGCACCACCACGCCCAGGTTGGTCGCCCGAGAAAGGCCGTCGATATGGCGCGGCAAGGTGATCGTCTCGGGGTGGGGGTAGGGGTAGGCCGGATAGGTGCCGACTTCCGGGAAGTTGACCTCCCGCACGTAGGGCAGGGCGCTGTCCTCGAGCATTCGCACCGAGACGAACTCGCCGTCGATGAAGAGCGGCACGTCGTTCGTCATCGCGTGGATGCGGTGCTTGATCACCGCCGCCCCCTCTTCGGGCTCGCCACCGTGCACGTGCATGATCTCGGCGCCGTCCACCCGGTCGAGCAGGTGGTCGGAGCAGAAGCGCACCAGCACGTTCGCCAGGCCCGGGGAGTTCCCCATCCCGATCAGCGCACGCACTCCGCTGCCGCGCGCAGCGCTGTCCATCTCGAGCATCCGCTGGGTGGCGTCGAGGTCGTCGCAGACGTCGACGTAGTCCACGCCGGCGGTGATAGCCGCCTCGAGTACTGCGGGCCCGAAGCGGTAGAACGGACCCACGCAATTGAGAGCCGCATGGGCGCCTCGGAGCGCCTCCGCGAGACTCGCCGGCGAGCCCGCATCAACCGCCGCCGACCTCAGGCGTGGATCGGCGAGTTGATCGATGAGTGCTTGGGCCGCGGCGAGATCTCGGTCCGCGACGACGATGGTCTCGACGTCCTCGAAGGCCGCCAATGTGCGGACCGCGGAGCGCCCGATGCCGCCGGCGCCGCCCAGCACGACCACTTCAGCCACGCTCGCTCCTTCCGCTCCATTGGGCCTCACGCCGACACGGCTTGCCTGCGCGCCACACTATCTCCATGTCGCCCGCTGCGACCCGACATCCAGAATGGACGCCAGAGAGCTGATCGAGGAGGCAGTGAGGCTCGCAGTCGAGTCGGTGCGGAACGGATGGGGCGGACCGTTCGGCGCCGTGGTGGTCAAGGACGGTGTGATCGTCGCCCGCGGCCAGAACCGGGTGCTGCTGACCGGTGACGTCACCGCACACGCCGAGATCGAGGCGATCCGCAAGGCGGTCCAAGTCGTGAACCCCTATGCGCCGACGATCCCCGAGGAGCGCCAGGACGAGGCGCATCTCGAGCTCGTCCCACGCCCCCACGGCTCAGCCGACCCCGCCCCCGAGCGCGCCCGCATGCTGATGGGGCACGAGCTCTATGCGACCGGAGCACCATGCCCGATGTGCATGGGGGCGATCTATTGGGCGAGGCTGGACCGTGTCTACTACTCCTGCGGCCTCGAGGCGGCGAGGGCGATCGGGTTCAGCGACTCCTTCCAGTACGAGGACCTCGCCAAGCCCGAGGGCGAGCGCCTTGTCCGCATCGAGCAGATCCACCCGGAGCTGGGCGAGCGGGCGTACCGCGCTTGGTCGGAGAAGCCGGATCGCCACCCCTACTGAACGAATCGCTCGGCCGGTCCCGCCGGACTCCTCACAGCGGGACGGTCCTCAGCTCGCGGCCTGCTTGCCCTGTGATCGCCAGGCGGCAAGCCGGGGTCTAAGCTAGGCGTTGTTGGGCGAGGAGATCACCGATATCGCCACCTCGTCGCCGATTTGGGACCGCTTCTTCTCGATCGCGCCGCTGGCGCTGGTCGGGAGCAAGGAGCTCGATGGCAGCTTCGACCTGGCTCCCAAGCATATGGCGATGCCGGTTGGCTGGCAGAACCACTGGTGCTTCGTCTGCAGCCCCCGCCACGCCACCTATCGGAACATCAAGTTGCACGGTCAGTTCACCGCCAGCTTCCCGGCCCCGGACCAGATGGTGGTGGCCAGCATGGCGGCGGGCCCGCGCGGCCCGGAAGGCGTCAAGCCGAGCCTCGAAGCCCTCGATACCTTCCCCGCCCGTAGCGTCGACGGCGTGCTCGTTCAGTACTCGCGGCTCTGGCTCGAGTGCGAGCTGGAGCGGATCGTCGACGGCTTCGGCGAGAACAGCATCGTGGTCGGAACGGTGGTCGCGGCCGCGGCGCCGGAGGACTCGCTGCGCTCGGCCGACAAGGACGACGCCGACCTGCTGCACTCCGCGCCGCTCACGGCGTACGTGAGCCCTGGTCGGTTCGCCTCCGTAGGGGATACCTATTCGTTCCCGTACCACGTTGACTTCAGGCTCTGAGCCGTTGAACGAGGAAGACGCCGGCCAGCTGCTCTCCTGGCTCGGGGGCCAACAAGAGGCGATGGCGACGCTGCTCGAGCGGTTGGCCCGCGAGGAGTCGCCCTCTGTTGACGCCGGCACCCAGGAGGGCGCCTTCCGCATCCTCTCGCACGAGCTGGAGGGTCTCGGCTTCGCGATCCGCCGCGTGCGCGGGCGCGGGGTCGGTGACCACCTCTACGCGCGGCCCTCACACCGCCGCCGCGGCGCGGCTTGGCAGCTGCTCGTGGGCCATCTGGATACCGTCTGGCCGCAGGGCACGCTGCAGCGGATGCCCGTCCGTCGCGAGGGCGACCGGCTGAGCGGCCCCGGCACCTACGACATGAAGGGCGGTCTG
This sequence comes from Solirubrobacterales bacterium, assembly GCA_035310805.1. Classification (GTDB taxonomy): domain Bacteria; phylum Actinomycetota; class Thermoleophilia; order Solirubrobacterales; family 70-9; genus DASUPK01. Next base: position 5,732 of record DATGDO010000154.1, on the reverse strand, counting down.
GTGCAGATGCTGTTCGCGCTGAGGGCACTGCAGTGGGCTCGCGCCGTGCCGGGTGTGCCGCCAGTCGTCCTGGTCAACTCCGACGAGGAGATCGGGAGCCCCGACTCAACTCGACATTTGCGCCGGCTCGCCTGCGGCGCCGCCCGCGCCCTGATCCTCGAGCCCTCGTTCGGCAAGGCCGGCTCCCTGAAGACCGCGCGCAAGGGGATTGGCCGCTTCGAGCTGCGCATCGTTGGTCGGGCCAGCCATGCCGGCCTGGCGCCCGAAAAGGGCGTTTCGGCGATCCTCGAGCTCTCCCACCAGGTGCAGTCGCTGTTCGCGCTCAACGACGTCAGCCGCGGGGTGACGGTCAACGTCGGCACGATCGAGGGCGGCCTTCGTGCCAACGTGATCGCGCCCGAGGCGAGCGCGGTTATCGAGGCGCGCGTGCCCACCGCCGAGGCCGCCGCCGAGGTCGAGACGGCGATCCGCGGCTTGCGGCCGCACCAAGAGGCAGTCAGGCTCGAGGTAGACGGCGGCTTCGGGCGGCCGCCGCTCGAGCCCACGCCCCGCAACCGCAATCTATGGGAGGCGGCGCGCGACGCCGCCGGCGAGCTTGGCATCGAGCTCAGCGAGGCCGCAGTCGGCGGTGCCTCCGACGGAAACACGACCAGTCGCTTCACCGCGACGCTCGACGGCCTCGGGCCGATCGGAGAGGGAGCGCATGCCCCCGACGAGTACGTTCTGGTTTCCCGTATGCCCGAGCGAGCGGCGCTGCTCGCGCTGCTGCTCGAGTTGCAGGGAGAGGTCGGCTGATGCCCAACCCGTTCCTGACAAGTGTGACCCGTCCCGCCCGGCTCCGCCGCGAGGCGCTCGAGGCGGACCCGCAGCCGCGGCACGAGTGGCGCACAGGCGACTACGTTCAGGCTCGCGTCCTTCCGGGCGCCCTGCCGATTTCCCTGATGGAGGCCCCAGACGGCCGCATGGTCGAGGTCCTGGAGGGCGACAGCGTCGTCGGCGCACTCGGCAAACGCTTTGCGACCCTGGAGTCGACCGGCGACTGGGAGGAGATCGGCGACGACCTGGTGATGCAGGCGCTGACCTCGGCGGGCGTATTCGGTCGCTCCAGCTCTCATTCGCGCTCGCTGGCTCCGCTCGTCGACCTCGTCTACGAGGGCCACGTGCGGGTCGAGGACGAGCTGGTGAGGATGGAGGACTTCGCCCTGCGTCCCTCGTCCGCCAGGCTCGAGGCGCCGGTGATCCTGTTGATCGGGACCTCGATGTCTGCCGGGAAGACGGCGTCGGCGAAGACGATTGTGCGGGTGCTCAAGCAGCGTGGGTTGCGAGTCGGTGGCAGCAAGCTGACCGGCGTCGGTCGCTACCGGGACATCCTCGGCATGGCAGACGCCGGGGCCGACGTGGTCCTCGACTTCGTCGACGCCGGCCTGCCTTCAACGGTCTGCGAGCGCGAGGTGTTCGAGCCGGCGCTGCTCAGCATCACCTCCGCCATGGCCGAGGCGGAAGTGGATGTTGTCGTGGCCGAGGCCGGCGCCTCACCGCTGGAGCCCTATAACGGGGACACCGCGATCGCGGTGCTCGGCGAGTCGATCGCGCTCACCGTGCTCTGCGCCTCCGACCCCTACGCCGTCGTCGGGGTGACCGAGGCCTTCGGCACCAAGCCCGACCTCGTCGCCGGTGTATGCACGAGCACCCGTGCCGGGATCGAGCTCGTCGAGAGGCTGTCGGATGCGCCTGCACTCAACCTGATCGACCCCGCGTCGATTCCCGCTCTGGAGTCGATCCTGGACGCGGTCGGCGACGGGACGCTTGCCCAGCCGATCCACGAGGCCGGCGGGACCGGCATCAGCGGCGAACGCTGACCGCCACGTGCACCGCGCCGCCGCTGGGGCGGACGGTGTCGAAGGCGCTGATCACATCCAGGCCGGCAAGCCGGAAGGCACCGATTCCGCGGTCGTTCGCCAGCATTGCCCGCACCAGCGACTTGGCGCCCAGGTTGCGGCCGGGCGACGTCCGCCTCTTCCCCGCGCGCGCCAAGACTGTGCCGTGCTCGTCGACGACGAGAACGTCGAGCGACCCTCGGGGGCGCTTGCCCCCGACGTGCCGGTCGAGCCAGTCGACCGACATGTCGGAGAAGACGACGCCGTTGACGGCGCCGTCGGCTCCACGGGTCGGGTAGCCCATCCCGAGGGCCTTGATGCCCGACAGCTTGCCGATCTGGAAGTCACCGACGGCGTATCGCTGGGAGCCGATCGCCCGGAGGAAATAAGGCCGATCCGCGATGCCAACCGGCGAGGTGAGGGGCTGGGAGGCGCAGTAGAGGTCCCCCGCGCGGTCGGCCGCACCGATGATGGTGAACCGCGGGGACCCCAACCGGGGTGCCATCTCGCTGTCGCAGGCGGGTCCGTCCTGGGCGAGCACCGAGCCGAGCCGGGAGAGCTTGACGAGATGCCCGCGGGCGGCGATGAATACGCGATCGAGGTCATGGGTCATCTGCCGCCTGCCAAGCTCCGCCCCCGCGACTCCCGCCGGCAGCCGCCCTCCGGCGGCCAGCGCCTCGCCCGCCGCCGACGACCCCACCGCGGCCGCCTCGGCCGTGAGCAGCGCCGCCATCGCGATGAGGACCATCTTCGCCGTCAATTCGCTCCAGCCGCATTTTCGCATTGCCGCGGCGAACCTGCCGACCATCCGCTACGGGATTCCGGAACCCTTCCTTACCCTGGCGGGAGATAGAGCTCTGCATCCAGGAGACCACCGAGCAAGGAGGAGTTCATGGCTGAGGCCGCTCTTTTCATCAGTTGGGGACAGCCCGTGCGGGGCCGTGAGAAGCGGGCCAGCAGGCAAATGAGAGAGTCGGTGCAGTACTGGGAGCGTCTTCAAGAGGAAGGACAGATCGAACGCTTTGACTGGGCCGCTCTTTCCGGACAGGGAGATCTGTGGGGGATCGCCCTGCTCCGGGGCACAGCCGAGCAGATCGACTCGCTTCGCCGTAGTGAGGACTTCGGGCGCAACATCCTGCGTGTGAGCCTGGTCGCCGACCGGGTCGGAGTCGTCGATGCCATGGTCGATGAGGGGGCCGCCGAAGGGATGAACGTGTGGGACGAGGAGATCGGGGCGCTGGACTGACCCACGTGAGGCGCGACCCGGCACCAGGGGTTAGCCTCGAACGGTGCTGTACGTGATCCGGGAAAGCGGCCGGGCGAGGGAAGGCGCCCGGGCGAGCGCATGCTGATCCGTACGCCGGATCAGCGGCTCAGGGTGTTCGTCAGCTCGACGCTCGGCGAGCTCGCACCGGAGCGGGCGGCGGTGCGGAAGGCGATCGAGCAGCTGCGCCTGGCGCCTGTGATGTTCGAGCTGGGGGCCCGGCCGCACCCGCCACGCGCTCTTTACCGGGCCTATCTCGAACAGAGCCAGATCTTCATCGGGATCTACTGGCAGAGCTACGGCTGGGTCGCTCCGGACATGGAGATCTCCGGGATCGAGGACGAGTACGAGCTGTCGGCCGGCAAGCCGTCGCTCGTCTACATCAAGGACCCGGCTCCTGAGCGCGAGCCCCGGCTCGACGAGCTCTTCGAGCGGATCGAGCGCGAGGACCGCGTCTCCTTCAAGCGATTCGAGAACGCCGAGCAGGTGGCGGACCTGGTGGCGGACGATCTCGCCCTGCTGCTGACGGAGCAGTTCGAGACAGGCGCGGAGGCACCCGAGGCTGAAGCGGCGCTCCACCCGCGTCCCCTGCCCGTGCCGCCGACGGAGCTGGTCGGACGCGAGCGTGACCTCGAGGCAGTCCGCGAGCTGATCCAGCGCGAGGACGTTCGCCTGCTGACCCTGTCGGGTCTCGGCGGGATCGGCAAGACGCGGCTCGCGCTGGCGGCCGCCGGAGAACTTCGCGATCAGTTCGCCGACGGCGTCGCTTTCGCCGACATCTCGTCCGTGGCCAGTCCCGAGCTCGTGCCCCGGGCCGTTGCTGCGGCGCTGGGCATCTCGCAGGAGGGAACGCGGCTACTCGCCGAGCTGCTCCCCGAGCGCCTGGCTGCGGCGGAGGTCCTGCTCGTCCTGGATGGGTTCGAGCACCTGATCAAGGCGGCGCCATTCGTCTCCGAGCTGCTGGCGAGCTGCCCTGCGCTCAAGGTGATGGTCACCAGTCGCGCGCTGCTGCACCTGCGTGGCGAGCACGAGTTCCCGGTCATGCCGCTCGAGACGCCGGCGGAGCCGGTGACGGCCGATGCCGCCATGGGGGTGGCCGCGGTGCGGCTGTTCCTCGAGCGGGCTGAGCAGAGCGTGCCCGGGTTCAGCCTCGATGAGACCAACGTCGATGCCGTCAATGAGCTTTGCGCGCGGCTGGACGGCGTCCCCCTGGCGATCGAGCTCGCCGCAGCTCACGTCCGGGTGCTGCCACCGGCGGCGCTGCTCGAGCGGATCGGCGACCGGCTCGAGCTGCTGACCGGCCCGGCGGACCTCCCCGAGCGCCAGCGCACCTTGAGGGCGACGATCGACTGGAGCTATGACCTGCTCGATCAGAGGGAACGGGCCGTCTTCGCCGGCCTGAGCGTCTTCGTCGCCGGCTTCACCCTGGACGGAGCCGAGGCGCTTTTCCGCGGCGAGTCAACCTCCGAAGCCGAGGGCGGAGCCGCGGTGGAGGAGGCGGACGTCCTCGACCTCGTCTCCGCGCTGGTCGAGAAGAGCCTCGTCTACCCGCGGAACCTGCCGAACGCCGAGCCGCGCTTCAGGATGATCGAGACGGTCCGCGAGTACGCGGAGGACCGGCTCGAGGAGAGCGGGGACCCAGACGAGACCAGGCGGCGGATGGCGCAGTACTTCGCAGCGCTGGGCGAGCGGGCGGCCCCCGCCCTGACCAGCGCCGAGCACGGCCTCTGGCTCACCCGGATCGATCCCGAGGTCGACAACATCCGCGCCGCCATCTCCTGGGCGGCTGACCGCGGCGAGTTCGACCTCTGCCTGACGGTGATGGTCCAGCTTTGGACCTACTGGTGGACGCGGGGATACGTGCCCGAGCTGCGACCACTCGTGGAGCGGATCCTGGCGCTCGACCCTCCGCTGCAGCCCATGAGCCGCGCGATGCTGCTCGGAGGCGTCGCCAGCGCCAGGTCCCTGACCGGAGACGCCGAGGCGGCGATACCGCTGCTGCGCGAGCTGATGGAGACCGAACTGAAGCTTGGCGACGAGCGCGGGCTGGCGATGGCCAAGGCCCAGTACGCCGGCAACCTCGCGCCGGAGTCGGCCGCCGAGGCTCGCCGGCTGCTGACCGAGGCCGCCGACACGCTCCGCGGGCTCGGGGATGACTATGGGGCGGCATTCGCGCTCGGGATCCTCGGGCAGGTCGTGCTGCGGGACGGCGACCCGGTCGAGGCGGACCGCTACCAGGATGAGGCGATGCAGCGCGCGCGTGCCGTCGGCGTGGACCACCTGGTGGGCCTCGGCCTGAACGAGCGCGGGATGACGGCGGTTGCGCTCGGGGACCTCGATCTGGCGAGGTCGCGATTGGCCGAGAGCGCTCGGCTGCACCAGCACATCCAGTCCCGCGAGGGACTCTCCTACTGCCTCGACGGGTTGGCCCGCGTCGCCCTCGCAGAGGAGAAGCCCGAGCAGGCGGCCAGGGCCATCGGCTCGGCGGAGGCGATCCGCGAGAAGGTGGGAGTGAGCCTCTGGCCGATCATGAAGTCACTCAGGGAGCCGCAGGTCTCCGCGGTCCGAGCCGCGCTGGGCGACGCCGCCTT
>DATGDO010000153.1:0-12705 GCA_035310805.1 Solirubrobacterales bacterium | reverse complement strand
CGGCGCCCGAGCTCGTCGAGCGCTGCCTCGAGCCGCGCGCCCTTGGTCCGGCCGGGGGCCACGATCACTTCCGCGCCGGCCCCCTCCAGGCCGTTGCGTCGCACCGAAGCGGCCTCCGGCGCGCAGATCACGATCAGGGGCGCCTCGTCGGCCGAGTTGACCAGCGCCGAGCCGAGCGGCAGTCGCGCCCGGGAGTCGAAGACCACCCGCACCGGTTGGCTCGATGAGCCCTCGAGCCGCGCGGTCAACAGGGGGTCGTCCGCAAGGGCCGTTCCGATCCCGACGGCGACCGCGTCGCACTCCTCACGCCAGCGGTGAACGAGCTCGCGGCTCTCCACGCTCGAGATCCAGCGCGAGTCGCCGGTCGGCGACGCGACGCGGCCGTCGAGCGACATCGCCGCCTTGTAGGTGACCAGCGGGCGGCCGGTGCGCGCGTGCTTACGGAACGCCTGGTTGAGCTGCCTCGCCGCGCTGGCCTCGGCGCCGCCGGCGAACTCGACCTCGACGCCGCCGTCGCGCAGCATCCCGGGCCCGCGCCCCGACGCCTTCTCGGTCGGATCCTCCGAGGCGCAGACGACGCGGGAGATCCCGGCCGCCAGGATCGCCTCGGTGCAGGGGGGCTGACGGCCGCTGTGCGCGCAGGGCTCGAGCGTGACGTAGAGCGTCGATCCGGCCGGATCCTCACCGCGCGAGCGGCAGTCCTCGATCGCCGCTCGCTCGGCGTGCAGGTCGCCGAGCTGGGCGTGAAAGCCCTCGCCGATCACGCCCCCGTCCCGGACCAGGACCGCGCCGACCAGGGGATTCGGGCTGACCCGGCCGCGGCCGCCCTCCGCGAGCTCGAGAGCCCGCCGGAGGTAAGAGGCTTCCTGTTCGGTGCTGACCGTGGCCATGCTCGCCTCCTTCGGAGCGGGGGCCGCTGATTGACTGGTCAGTCAGCCAGGATTGTACGCCGGCCTGGGGTTAAGGCCCGCCAAAATCCAACCAAGCGCTTGGCCATAAGGTTCCCCGTCATGCCGCGAGTGGGCCGGGTGCAGGCGACGGACGAGGCGAAGAGCTATGGGCGGCGCGCCAGCCTGCTCTCCATCGGGGTCGGGATCACCGGGCTGATCACCTACCTCTACTTCGCGATCGCCTCTCACGAGCTCTCCAAGGACCAGTACGGCCAGGTCGCCGTGCTCTGGTCGGCGGTCTTCATCGTCGTCTCGGTCCTGCAGAGGCCCGTGGAGCAACTGCTCTCGCGAACGGTCTCGGAGAACCTTGCCCACGAGACGGCGATCGGGCACACGGTCCGGGTCGCGGCGACGATCCAGCTCTCGGTCGCGATCGCCTTCGACGCGATCGCGCTGGCGCTCCGCGGCCCGATCCAGGACCACCTCCTGCACGGCAACTCGACCCTCTACTGGATCGGCGTCGCCGCCGTCACCGCCTATGGAGCGAGCTACTTCGCCCGGGGCTTCCTGGCCGGCAGCCATCGCCTCACCATCTACGCGCTGCTGATCATCAGCGAGTCGGTCGCCCGCACGGCCTTCCCGCTCGCCGTCGCAGTCGGGATCGCCTCCGGTCAGACCGCGGTCGCCATGGGCATCGTCGCAGCCCCGACGCTCTCGCTGATGGTCGTGCCGTTCGCCTTCCTGCGGCGCTTCGGTGGCGGTCGGGAGCCCGCACCGGAGCCCGCAGCGGACTCGCCGTCCGCGCCGGATACCTCGGAGTTCACCCTGGCCCGCGGGGGCCGCTTCGCCGCCGCGGTCTTCCTGATCATGCTCTCCGAGCAGACCTTCCTGAACGCCGGGCCGCTGCTGGTGAACGCCTCGGCGGGCGCCGCCGCCGCCGGCTACATCTTCAACGTCCTGATGATCGCCCGGGCGCCGCTGCAGCTCTTCCAGGCTGTCTCGACCAGCCTCCTCCCCCACCTCACCCGGCTCGGCTCGAGGGGGGAGGAGGAGGACTTCCGTGCCTCGGTGCGCGTCACGATCCTCGCGATCGCCGGGTTCGCCGCTGTGGTCGCCCTGGCGATGGTGGTCGCCGGGCCGCACCTGATGCAGATCGCCTTCGGCAAGAAGAACACCTACCAGCGCATCGATCTGGTGATCGTCAGCGTCGGCATGGGCCTCTACCTCTCCGCCGCGACGCTCAATCAGGCTGCCCTGGCGAAGGGGCACGTCCGCCGAGCCTCGATCTGCTGGCTCAGCTGCGCCGTCCTCTTCGTCATCTGGACCGCGGTTCCGATCGTCGAAAACGACTTCCACCGGGTCGAGATCGGCTACCTCGGGGCGGCGACGGTGCTCTGCTCGCTGCTCTACTGGCTCTACCGGCAGCCGCTGACTCGGCGCGAGGAGCGGGTCAAGCCCGGTTCCACCGAGGAGATGGAGCTGCAGCTCGCCTCGGCGGACGAGGCCGGCTAACCCGTCACCGACGCGCCGGGCCGGGTCGGCGCGAACATCGACTCGAGCTTGTGCAGCGCCTCGACCGTGCCCATCGCGACCAGCACGTCGCCGGCGCGCAGGACGGTGTCGGAGGACGGCTGGGGGTGGACCCTGCCGTCCGAGCTTCGCACCGCCGCGATCGTCGTCGTCCCCCTGACCTCGGAGATCCTCTTGCCCGCCCCTGGGCAGCCTTCGGCGACGTCGATCTCCTCCATGCGGTACTCCGGCGCGACGTCAACGACGCCGGTGACCTGCGGTTGCAGCGCCAGCCGCGCCATCTCCGCCCCGCTCGACTTGTAGGGGGAGATCACCCGGTCGGCACCCGCCCTGCGCAGCTTCTTCTCCGAATCCTCGACGCTCGCCCTGGCGACGATCGTGATGTCCGAGCGCAGCTCGCGGGCGGTCAGGCAGGTGAAGATGTTCTCGGCGTCCGAGTCGACGCAGGCCACCACCGAGATCGCCCGGTCGATGCCGGCGGCCTTCAGCATCTCGTCCTCCGAGGGGCGGCCCTGCAGGAAGAGCGCGCCCATCTGGTCGGCGATCTCCTTGTTGTCGTCGAGCTGGTCGATGACGACGAAGTCGTCGCCGCCGGCCTGGAGGTCGCGCGCCACCTGGCGGCCAACCCGGCCGAAGCCGCAGATCAGGTGGTGGCCGGAGAGGTCTTCGATCTTCTTCAGGGTGCGACGCTCCTCGAGGATGTCGCCGAGGTGGCCGGCGACGAAGAACTCCGTCACCGTCACCAGGGCGTAGAAGAGCGTACCCACGCCCACCATGATCAGCAGGACCTTGACGATCTGGCCCGCGAGGTCCGGCGGCTCGGGCGCCGAGCCGACGGTCGCGATCGTGTCGATGGTGAAGAGGAAGCCGCGCCAGAGCGAGACGTCCTCGGTCAGTGAGTAGGCGACCGTTCCCGCGGCCTGGACGGCGATGATCAGGACGATCAGGGCGGCGAGCCGTCGCATGAACGGCTCGAGCTCGCCGCGGTCGCGCGGCGTCCCGAAGCTGCGAAATCGGCTCAGGCGCTCTGCCCTGTCGCTTCCCGGGGCCCCCGCCATGGGCGAGGCGTCTAGACCGCGCCGGCCGCGTCCGCGATCGCGGCGTACGCGGCGGCTGGATCGTCCGCCTTGAAGACCGCCGAGCCGGCGACGAAGAGACCGGCGCCGGCGGCGGCGACGCTGCCCGCCGTGCCCGGGTCGATCCCCCCGTCGACCTCGATGGTGCCGGCGCCGACGACCCGGGCGAGCCTGCGGACCTTGTCGGGCGAGTCCGCGATGAAGGGCTGTCCTCCCCAGCCCGGATTCACGGTCATGCAGAGGAAGAGGTCGGCGTCCGCCACCGACTCGCTCACCGCCGTGACCGGGGTGCCGGGGTTGATCGCGAGGCCGGCCAGGCAGCCGAGCTCCCTGACGGCGTTCAGGGTCCGGTTGACGTGCGGGGTCGCCTCGGCGTGGAAGGTGATGCAGTCCGCCCCGGACTTCGCGAACTCCTCGATCTGCCGATCCGGCTCCTCGATCATCAGGTGGACGTCGATGGCGCCGCCCGCGTCGTGGACCAGGTCGGCGATCGAGCCGGCGACGAGCGGGCCGATGGTGATCGGCGGGACGAAGTGCCCGTCCATCACGTCGACGTGGATGATCCGCGCGCCCGCGGCCATCACCTCCTCCACCTGCGGGCCCAGCCGGGAGAAGTCCGCGGAGAGGATCGACGGGGCCACCCGCTTGCGCGCGAAGAGATCGCGGGGCGCGGTCGAGGCGGTATCGGTGGCGGCTTCCAAGGTCAGATCGAACGGAGCATCGAGTGGCCGCAGTGCTGGCACTTCATGTCCTCGGTGCGGCTCATGCGACTGATCGTCTGGTGCTCACCGCAGTTCGGGCACTGGGAGACCAGCTCGAAGCGGCGCAGACAGTACACGCAGACGAATCGCCCGGGCAGCTGTGCGGGGCGGAGCCAGGGCTCGCCGCATCCCGGGCAGTCGGGGCGCTGCAGAGCGCCCTCGGTGGCTTCCGGGGCGTCGGCCTCCTCGCCCCGGCCGCTGTCGACTCGCTCGGCCATGCGACGAGGGTAGCGAGCGCTACAGAGCGTTTTCGGGCGGAGCGTGGCCTCGCAGGTAATCCGTCGCGGGCATCGGTTTCCCTCCCGGCGGCTGGACGACATCGAGGCCGAGGGCGCCCTCGCCGCAGACGAGCAGGAGCGCGTCGCCCTGGCACACGATTCGCCCGGGCGGCGGCGACCCGACCGACCCATGCGCCGAGAGCGCCTGCGCCGAGCGGACGCCGAGCATGCCACCGTCCTCGAGCTCGAGATATGCCCCCACGTGCGGCGTCAGCGCCCTCACCCGTCTCTCGAGCTCGTCCGCCGGCCGGCGGGGGTCGAGACGGCGCTCCTCGGGAGAGATCTTCTCGGCGTAGGTCGCCCGAGCGTCGTTCTGCTCGGTGAACTCGAGATCGGCCTTGGCGAGCCGGTCCAGGGCGCGCACGAGCAGTTCGCCGCCGGCCGCGGCCAGGCGCCCCGAGAGCGAGGCGTAGTCGTCGCCCTCCTCGACCCGGACCTCTTCGGCGAGTGCGACCGGCCCCGAGTCGAGCCCCTCGGTCACCCGCATGATCGTCACGCCGGTGATCGGGTCGCCGGCGATCAGCGCGCGTTCGATCGGCGCCGCCCCCCGCCATCGGGGGACGAGCGAGGGATGGACGTTGAGCATCAGGTACTCACTGAGGAGCGGTTCCCCGATCAACTGCCCGAAGGCGCAGACCGCGACCGCGGCGGGGTCGGCGGCCCGGATCGCCTCGAGCGACGGGGGCGCGTTGACCTCCGCCGTCTGGTGGAGGTCAACGCCGAGCTCGCGGGCAGCCTCCGCCGCCGGGGGCGAGGCGAGCCGGCGTCCCCTGCCCCTGCGGCGGTCCGGAGGGGTGACGACCAGTGCCGGGCGGTGCGGGCTGTCGGCGAGGCGGCGCAGGACCGTCGCCGCGAACTCCGAAGTGCCGAGGTAGGCGGTCTTCAACCCTCGTCGGGAGCGGAGGAGCCGTTCTGTTCGGCCGCCGGGCGCTCGGGGGAGTAGGTGCCGCCCTCGCGCAGCGCGCGCAGCGCTCCGCGTCGCTGGTCGCGCTCGGTCCGGTCGAGCATCAGCACGCCGTCGAGGTGGTCGACCTCGTGCTGGATCACCCGGGCCTCGAGGCCGGAGGCCTCGATCGAGAGCGGCTCACCGCGGACGTCGAGTGCCCGCGCCCTGATGTGGAGCGCGCGCTCCACGTCGACGATCACCCCGGGAAGGCTCAGGCATCCCTCCTCCGCGGTGACGAGGTCGTCGGAGTGCCACTCGATCTCCGGGTTGACGAACACGGTCGGCTCCGCCTCCGAGCCAACCTGGAAGACGAGCATCCGACGGAGCGTGCCGAGCTGAGTCGCGGCGAGGCCGACGCCGATCGCATCCCGCATCAGGCCGACCATGCGCTCGGCATCGCCGGCGAGCTGATCGTCGAACTCGGTGACCGGGGAAGCGGCCGAACGCAGTACCGGGTCGCCGAACTTGACGACCTCTGAAAGCGCTGCGGAACGGCGCTCCAGTGCCTCCGCGTCGATGCCCTCGGGCTCGCCCGCTTCGATGGGCTGCTCCGGGTCGAGCTCCTCGACCCGGGTGGGTGTGGCTTCCTCAGTCACGACTTCCGAGTCTAGTCCGGTGGTCGTCGTGCGGCCCCGTGAACCGCTTGCTACTGCGGATCGACGTCCACCGAGAGCGAGACCTGCCGCAGCGCGCGATCGCGGACGGCCGAGGAGACCGCATCGCGCACGGCCGCGACCGCCTGGTGGCGGCGCTCCGACTTGACGACGAGGCGCCGCCGATGCCGGCCGCGCAGCCGAAAGAGCGGCGCGGGGCCGAGCAGGTCGTCCTCCGCCTCCAGGCGATCTGCAACCAGATCGCGGACGGTCTCGGCCGACGCCTCCACCCTCCTCTCGGACTCCCCGGCGAGCGCAATCTCGATCAGGTGCGAGAAGGGCGGATAGCGCAGGGCGCGTCGCCGCTCGAGCTCCCCGGCCAGGAAGCCGGTGGCGTCGTGCTTCGCGGCGTGGCGGATGCTCGGCGCGCCCGTCGTCAGGGCCTGGACCAGCACCCGGCCGCCGGCCTCGCCGCGCCCGCTCCGCCCGGCGAGCTGGGTGATCAGCGCGAAGGTGCGCTCCTCCGAGCGGAAGTCCGGCAGCCGCAGCGCCCCGTCGGCATCCAGCACGACGCTCAGGATGACGTCCGGGAAGTCGTGGCCCTTCGCCACCATCTGCGTGCCGACGAGCACACCCGATTTGGCCGACTCGAAGCGGCGCAGGACCTCCGCGTGGCCACGACGCGCCGCGCTGTCTGAGTCGAGCCGGAAGATCTCGAGCGGGGCCAGCAGGTCGTCCAGCTCGGCCTCGACCCGCTGGGTCCCGGAGCCGACGCGGGCGATCGTCACCGACGAGCATGCGGGACATGCCTCGGGATTCGGCTCGGCGTGCCCACAGTGATGGCAGCGCAGAGCGCCGTCGCGATGAAGGATCAGGGAGACGTCGCAGTGCGGGCATTCCCAGGCGTGTCCGCACGAGCGGCAGGTGAGGTGAATGGACCAACCCCTGCGGTTGATCAGCAGGATGGCCTTGCCGCCCCGCTCGGCGAGCTCGGTGAAGGCCTCCCGCGTGTGGGGATGGAGCGGGCCCGGGACGCCACCGCGCATGTCGACGATCTCCACGGGCGGCAGGGGGCGCCCGTCGACTCGGCTCGGCAGCTCGAGCCGCTCGAGCTCGTGCCAGCTCTCCGGCCGCGGCGTGGCCGTCCCGCAGACCAGGACCCCCCCGGCATCGGCGGCGCGGCGCCGCGCCACCTCCCGGGCGTCGTATCGCGGATCGCTCTCCTGCTTGTAGGACGAGTCGTGTTCCTCGTCCACCACGATCAGGCCGAGCTGGTCCACCGGTGCGAAGACCGCCGAGCGCGGGCCGACGCAGATCCGCGCCTGCCCGGAGCGCAGCCGCCGCCACTCGTCGTAGCGCGCGCCGGCGGGCATCCTGGAATGGAGCAGGGCGACCGAGTCGCCGAAGCGGCGCCTGAAACGGTCCATCGTCTGCGGCGTCAGGGCGATCTCCGGGACGAGGACGATCGCACCCCTCCCCCGCGCGAGCGACTCGCGCGCGGCCTCGAGATAGACCTCGGTCTTGCCGGACCCCGTGACGCCATGGAGCAGGAACGAGCGGCCGGGCGCCGTGCGCCGGCCGCTGGGCAGCGAGGCGACCACGGAATCCAGCGCCGTCCGCTGGTCGGCGGTGAGCTCGATTCCCTCGCGGACGGGCCCCACCCCCGGTGCGTCGGGGCGCCGCCTGCGCTCCACCTCCCGGGTGGAGATCAGTCCACGCCTCTCCAACCGCCTCAGCGTCGCCCGGTCGGCGCCGGCCGTCGCCGACAGCCGGCGCGCGAGCTGGGGGCCGGCAACCAGCGCCCGCAGCACGGCCCGCTGTCGCAGGCCCAGTCGCTCCCCCTCCGAGATCGCGGCGAGCCCCTGCGGCGCAGCCTCCACCTCCAGCTCGACCAGGGGGCGAACCCGCCGCGCTTCCGCCCCGGTGCCGACGCCGGGGGGCAGCACCAGGCCGAGACCGCGGGCCGGCGTCGAGCAGTACTCCTCCCCCACCCAGCGACCGAGCTCGACCAGCTCCGGCGGGACGCCGGCCTCCAGCGCCTCGAGCGGCTCTGCCAGGCGGTCCTCGGGCAGTTCGCTCCGATCCGCGAGTCCCACGACCACCCCGACCACCCGCCGGCGCCCGAACGGGACCACCAGCACGGAGCCGACGCCGACGTCGTCCATCGCCTTCGAGAGGCGATAGTCGAATGGCCCGGAGACGCTCCGGGTGGTGAGCAACGGCTCTACCTTCGCGATCGCCACCGACCGAGCCTAGGTGCGGAGACGGACGAGCCTCGGAGACCACCATCGGCTCCCACCCCAAGGCGAGGCCCACCCTGCACCGGGCGATTTGCCCCTCGGCCAGGCCTCGGAGCACCCTCGCATCTAGGCGGGAGCCTGGGACTTCGCGCCGAGGCCGGCCGCGTCGCGGAGCTCGTCCGCGCGGTCCGTCCGTTCCCAGCTGAAGTCGGCGTCCTCACGGCCGAAGTGGCCGTAGGCAGCGGTCTTCTGGAAGATCGGCCGGTGGAGATCGAGGTAGCGCCGGAAGGCGGCGGGCCGCAGGTCGAACCTCTCCTGCACGAGGAGCGCGATCTCGGAGTCAGCGAGCTTGCCGGTGCCGGACGTCTGCACCATCACCGAGACCGGATGTGCGACCCCGATCGCGTAGGCCACCTGGATCTCGCAGCGGTCCGCCAGGCCGGCGGCGACGACGTTCTTCGCCACGTAGCGCGCCGCGTAGGCGGCGGAGCGGTCGACCTTCGAGGGATCCTTGCCCGAGAAGGCCCCGCCGCCGTGCCGGGCGGCGCCGCCGTAGGTGTCGACGATGATCTTCCGACCCGTCAGCCCGGCGTCGCCGACCGGGCCCCCGATCACGAACTTGCCCGTCGGGTTGACGAGGAAGTTTCCAAGCAGCTCCTTCTCCGTGAAGAGCTCCTTGTACTCGGTGTGCAGCACCGGCTCGAGCACGTGCTCCCAGAGGTCATTGCGGATCATCTGCTCCCCCGCCTCCTCGCGATGCTGGGTGGAGATCAGGACCTTTGCGATCTCGACCGGGCGGTCGTTCTCGTAGCGGATCGTGACCTGGGTCTTGCCATCGGGGCCCAGATACGGGATCACGCCGGCCTTGCGGACCTCGGCGAGCTGCCTGGCGAGCTGGTGGGCGAGCTGGATCGGCATCGGCATCAGCGCCTGGGTCTCGCGGGTCGCGTATCCGAACATCATTCCCTGGTCGCCGGCCCCGGCCGCGTCGAACTCGTCGGAGGACTCACCCTCGCGCTGCTCGAGCCCGGTGTCGACGCCCTGCGCGATGTCCGGGGACTGCTCGTCGATCGCGGTGAGGACGGCGCACGCCTTGTGGTCGAAGCCGTAGCGGGGATCGTCGTAGCCGATCTTGCGGATCGTCTCTCGCGCGATCGACGGGATGTCCACGTAGGTCTTGGTGGTGATCTCCCCGGAGACGACCACGAGGCCGGTGTTGACCAGGCACTCGCAGGCGACCCGGCCAGTCGGGTCATTCGCCATCACGGCATCGAGGACACCGTCCGAGATCTGGTCGCAGACCTTGTCCGGATGGCCCTCGGTGACGGACTCGGAGGTGAAGAGGTACTCGTTCTCTGAAAGTTCCTGCATGATGTGTTCGTTCTCAGTGGTCGATGGCCAGGAAGAGCTCTGAGCGAAGCTCCTCGTCGCTCCCTCTCACAGCAAGGCCGAGAGATTTGACGTGCGAGATGTCTTCGCTGAGCGAGGCATAAAGGGGGTCCTCCGCCAGGCCGGCCCGCTGGGCCAAGCCCAACAGCTCATCGAGGTTGAGGAAGACTAGCGCCGAGACCTGGTCGGGGAGGTTCTCCGTGGCGGTCCGATAGGCGCCGGTGCTCGCCAGGTTGTCACCGCCGGAGCGAGCCTGAACGATGCCCTCGGGCTGCGTCGAGATCACCAGCTTGCCGTCGAAGATCGCGTAGGAGAGGTCCACGCTGGGCGACACCCGCACCGAATGGACCGTGACGCCGTCCACCTGATTGGACTGGAAGCTCGGGACCTGTGAACCACCCCTCGCGAGAGCGCGGATCAGCGGCTGCTGAAGCGAGGCAAGGGCGTCGCCCGCCGCCTTCTCGTCCACGCCGGCGACGATCAGACTCGCGTACGGGAGGGTGTTGGTCGGCTCCGCCACCAGGGCCGCCTGGCCGCCGAGCGCGGGGAGCAGGTCCCGGAAAGGATCCACCCCGGCCTGCTGCTGCAGGCTCTGGGCCAGCGCCCTCAGCGAACCGGCCAACCCCTGAGCCCCCGCGCCCGCCGTCGCCAGGGCGTTGTCGAGCGCCGGACCGAGGTCCCCGACCCCGATATAGCCGAGAGCCCTTGACCCGGCCTGGCTCGCGAGGCCGGGCGAGAAGCGCGGCAGGCTGGCGAACACGGTCGGGCTCTTCTGCTCCAGCTTGGGATCGAGGTCGCTCACCAGGTTCAGCTCGAAGCCGTCGGGGCGGGCGCGGGCCGAAACGGCCATCCCGGTGGTGGCGCCATAGTCCACGAACGTGTCGAGCTGGGTCGCGCCCCCAGGACGGCCGGCGAGGATTCGCTGGACACCTGCCGGGGAGAGGTAGACCTCCGCGAGCCTCACGTCCGGCAGCCCGTCTCGGGCGGAGTCCTGCTCCGAGCCCTCGAGCTCCGGTGCCTGGCCCGCCTTCGCGTCCAGTGCGGCGCGGACTGCCACCAGGCTCCCGAACAGGACCTGGTCGCCCGCGTGAGCGGTGGCGACTCCGTTCGAATAGACGGTCATGGTCGCGTCGCCCACCTTGGCCTGCTTCGACTTCCCGCCCGGCGAGAGGCTCGCCAGGAACTGATTGGCCTTGGCGTCGTCGCCGACGCCGGCGATGTAGGCCTCCGGAATCGTCTTCTTCGGCCCCGGGACGCCCAGCAGGGCGAGGTCGTCCTTCACCCAGGGCAGGACCTCGTGCGAGAGGTCGACGGCACGGCCGGCCGGTGTGGCGAGAGCGCTGGTATCGCTCTGCATCAACGCAACCAGGTTGGCCAGGTCCTTGCTGAGCTTGCTGGCCAGCTCCCACTGGTGGCTGTCGCTGTTGACCGTCACGTGCGCGTAGAGGAGGGCATCGCTCGGCACGTAGGCGATCGTCGCGTTCGAGGGAGCGCACTCCCTCGCCGCGGAGACCTCGCACGGGATCCCGGGCACCGGCAGGAACTTGACGATCAGATAGAGGACGACTACCCCGGCTCCGGTGAAGATCCGGAGCTGTGTGCCGCGGGAGCGCTTCGACCACCAGGAGGCGACCGACCCCCCGGCCCGCTCGAGCCCGCGCCAGGCCGCCTGGTTCTTCTCGCGCAGCCAGTACCCGATCGCCCGCAGGCGCACGACGAAGCGGAAGCGGAGGTCGCCGGCCGCCTCCGGCGGCTTCGGGCCCGGGACCCTGGGCTTCGGGAAGGTGGGCCTCGGCAATCCGCCCTTCGACGGCTTTGGCCGTGAGGCCCTGTCCCGGCGGAGCCTCGAATGGGGGAGCGACGGCCGCGGCAGGCTCAGACGGCGCCGAAACCGCGCGCGGCGGATCTTCTTGCCTTTCGTGCTCTTGCTGTCGGCCGTGCTGGAAGCATCCCCGCCCCCAGAGCCGCCGGGTTGAGGCGTGCTCACGAAGAGCCGGTTATACCCGGCCCGCCCGCTGCGCGCTCCGGTTCACCATCAAACGGGTCGCGCTCGCGCCCGCCCTCGCACCTTGCGAGGGACGTAGTCGATCACCAGGGGCACTCCCTCGAGCGAATACGCCTCGCGCAGCCGGTTCTCGAGATGGAAGGCCCAATCGCGCGCGATCAGCTTGCGGTCATTCACCTGAATCGCGAACCGGGGCGGCCTCCTGCCGACCTGCGCCGCGTAGTAGAGGCGCAGCCGACGGCCGTGGCGCTGCGGAGGCGGGCGATCGGCGACCACGGCGGCGACGAACTTGTTGAGCTCGGGAGTGGGGATGCGGTCCGCCGCCCGGTCGGCGAGCTCGATGGCCTGGCGCAGGACGGCGCCCACCCCGCGGCCCGTGAGCGCGCTGCAGGTGAGCACCGGCGGGCGCAGACGGAGCTTCTGCGCGGCGCGCGCGCGGACGTCAGCGAGATCAGCAGACCTGTCACGGGTCGCTTCCTTCGGAAGCGCCCTCGCATCATCGGGGACCGCTCGCGCAAGATCCCACTTGTTGAGTGCCAGGACCGTGGCGCAGCCCGAGCGCATGGCGAGCTCGGCGACCCGCAGGTCTTCCGCGGTGAGTCCCTCGCTCGCGTCGCAGACGACGACCGCCGCATCGGCGCGTTCGGCTGTCCGCTCCGAGCGCAGCTGAGCGTAGTAGCCGACCGTCCCCGCGACCTTCCCTCTGCGCCGCAGGCCCGCGGTGTCGACGAGGACGATCTGCCTGCCATCGACCTCGGCCTCGGTGTCGACCGGATCGCGGGTGGTGCCCGCGCGCTCGGAGACGATCACGCGCTCCGACCCGAGCAGGGCGTTGAGCAACGAGGACTTGCCGACGTTCGGCCGGCCGAGGATCGCGATCCGTGGGGCCTGCTCCTCTCCAGCCTCCACCGTCCCTCCGGCGGCGGATCTGAGCTCCTCGACCAGGCGGTCCAGCAGGTCGCCGGTACCGAGGCCGTGGGTGGCGGACACCGGCAGC
>DATGDO010000152.1:0-3147 GCA_035310805.1 Solirubrobacterales bacterium | reverse complement strand
GTACGACGTCGTCTGGAACGGATGGGAAATTGGTGGGGGTTCGATCCGCATCAACGACCCCGAGATGCAGCGAAAGGTGTTCGAGGCGATCGGAATCGACGAGGAGCAGGCCGAGGAGCGCTTCGGCTTCCTGCTCGAGGCCCTGCGCTACGGCGCGCCGCCGCACGGCGGCATCGCCTACGGCCTCGACAGGATCACCGCGCTTCTGCACGGCACCGAGTCGATCCGGGACGTGATCGCGTTCCCGAAGACCGCATCGGGTGGCGACCCGCTGACCGGCGCTCCAGCCCCGGTCGACGATCGCCAGCTGCGCGACCTGGGGATCTCGCTGCGAAGCGGGGGTGGAAAGGGCTAGGGAAGATGGAAGGGCGCCTTCCTCCCGACGACGACGAGCTGTTCGAGTGGACGGACGCGCCCGAGCGGGCGCCGCGTCCGCCGCGGGAGCCCGGCACCGGCGAGGGCAAGCGGCCGGGGACCGGGGAGCGCGAGGCGGTCAGCCCATCGTCTGAGACGGGGGAGCGCCGGCGAGTCCGGGGCGAGACCGGGGAGAGGCAGAGCGTCCGCGGCGACACCGGCGAGCGCCGCCAGGTTCGCGGCGGCGGGGGGGAGAGGCGGAGCGTCCGCGGCGACACCGGCGAATTCGAGCGCAGCGGCCGACGTCCACCTCCGGGCCGGCGCGCCCGCCGGCGCGACCTGCCTGCGCGGGTGCGACGCCGCCAGGACTTCATGATCGGCGGCGCCGCGCTCGCGGTGATCATCGTCCTGATCGTGCTGATCTCCGGCGGCGGCGGCAGCAGCGAGCAGCCGGTGCCGCTGAAGCGGCTGGTGGGCCAGACGATCGTCGCGAAGCTCGGGGCGAATGGGCCGGACACTGCCCTGCTGAACAGGGTCCGCAAGGGGCAGGTCGGTGCCGTGATCGCCTTCGAGAGCGACGCGGGGAAGCTGAAGGCGGACGTCCAGCGCCTCCAGGCCGCCGCGACCGACGGGGGCAACCCGGGGCTGCTGGTGATGGTCGATCAGGAGGGCGGGGACGTGAAGCGACTGAAATCCGGCCCGCCTGAGATCTCTCCGGCGGACCTCGGCAAGAGCGGCGACGAGGGCCAGTCCAGGGACCAGGGGCAGACGACCGCCTCTTACCTGAGGGGCCTCGGCGCCAACGTCGATCTCGCCCCGGTGCTTGACGTCTCCCAGCCACAGACTGCCAACTCGATCAGGAGCCGCACCTTTGGCTCGGACCCCGCGGTGGTCTCCAGGGTCGGGGTCGCCTTCGCCCAGGGCCTCCAGGACGGCGGTGTGGTCGCGACCGCGAAGCACTTCCCCGGTCTGGGCCGGGCGACCGTCAGCACGGACGATCGTGCCACCAGCATCGCGGCGACGTCGGCGCAGCTTCAGTCCGACCTCTCACCGTTCAAGGCGGCGGTCGACGGCGGAGTCCGCATGGTGATGATCTCGACCGCCAGCTACCCGACGCTGGGGGCGACGAAGCCCGCCGCCTTCTCTCCCACGATCGTCAAGTCGCTGCTTCGCGGCCGGCTCGGTTTCGACGGCGTCACGATCACCGACGATCTCGAGTCCCCGGCCGTGACGAGCACGCTCCCGCCGGTCGTCGCGGCCGTCGGCGCGCTCGAGGCCGGCGAGGACCTCCTCCTCTACGCGCAGAGCGAGAACGCCTCGCAGAAGGTCTTCGGACAGCTGATCCGCGAGGTCAAGAGCGGGCAGCTCGACCGGGCCGTCGTGCAGGCGGCGTACAACCGGGTCACCTCGCTGAAGAACAGCCCCGCTGGGTAGGGTGCGCCGCGAGTTCCCGTCCACCCCGGAGGTAAGGAGACCGATGAACGATCTCTTCAAACCTGATGACACACGCGATGCGCTGCGCAAGGTCGGGGGGCTGCTCTTCGGCCTGGGCGCGGCGATGATCTACATCCGGAAGGGCCCGTTCCTGTCGGTGAATCCGAGCCAGTGGGCGGCGTTCCCGATGTTCCTGGTGCTGGCGATCCCGGCCGTCTATCTCTACGGCGGCCTCATGGCCCGGCCGCAGACCGGGGAGCTGCGGCCGTGGCAGGTGGTGCACAGCGTCTTCGGGCTGATCTTCATCCCGTTCGCGCTGCTGCAGTTCGTCGATCTGGTCGGGGGCAGCCCGAACGCCCCGCTGAACATCTTCTGGGCCTTCGGGGCGACGGCGGCACTCGCCTTCTACGCCGGCGCGATCGGCGGCGTTCGGGTCCAATTCCTCTTCGGATCGGTCGCGCTGATCATCTCCTGGACGGCGCTCTGGGACAAGATCCTCTCGGGCGGCGTCAGCTCCCACTGGGGCGTCTACCGGGGTCTGCTCGGCATCCTCGCCATCGGGCTGCTCGCCGGGGCGCTCTATCTCTGGCGCAACAACCCCGGCGGGGATGAGGCCGCCGCGAGCGCCACCGCGCCGTCGGGCGACCTCGGCCTCTGGAAGGCTTCCGAGCTGTTCACCGGCGCGGGGATCGCCGCGGTGCTCGCCTGCTCGCTCGGGATCACCGCGCTCGGCAACCTGAACCCGCTGGGGACCGCGACTCCTCCGATCCAGACGAGCAACCTGTGGGACATCCTGCTGCTCGTGATCTCGCTCGGTCTGGTCGGGATCGGATCGGAGATCGGCACGCGTGGACCCGTCTACGTGGGCGGGATCGGGCTCCTGCTCTTCCTCGTCATCGCCGGACTGGACCTCAACTCGACGCCGCCGCAACCGTTCAAGTTCGGCGCCTGGCCATGGGTCCTGCTGGTGCTCGGAGTAATCGGGCTCGGCCTCAGCTTCACCCGCGAGGCGAGCCTCGGCGAGCAGCCGCGGCGCTTCGTCCAGAACCTGCGGGGTAGATAGCCGGCGCCGTGCGAGGGTGCTCTGCGAGGGGCAACCCGTCTTGACGGAGTCAGGAGAGCTCTCTCGCCGCTTCCTGGTCGCCCTCAGCGCGGGCGACCAGACGGCGGTGGGCGAGCTCGTCCATCCCGGGGTCGAGATCCGGACCGAGCGGACGGTCCACCGCGGCCGGACGGCGGCGATTGAGTGGTCGGGAAAGGTCTTCGATCACCTGGTGCGGCGCTACGTGCCGGTCGAGATCGAGGAGACCGAGAGCGGGTTGCTCGTCCACGCCGAGCTCCAGTACGTCTGGCGCGAGA
>DATGDO010000151.1:0-6582 GCA_035310805.1 Solirubrobacterales bacterium | reverse complement strand
GCACAGACCTCGCTCGAGGACGCCGTCAAGACCGGCTTTCCTCGACTCGTCTCCGAGCAATGCGATGCGTGGAGGAAGCGGTGGGAGAGCTGCGACATCGCCATCGAAGGCGATCCGCAACTGCAACTCGCGCTGAGGCTGGCGATGTTCCACCTGACCTGCTTGATCAGCACAACGGGGGAAGCCGCGGTGCCAGCGCGTGGAACGACAAGCGACACCTATCACGGTCATGTGTTCTGGGACGCCGACGTGTTCGTGCTTCCTTTCGTCGCCGCCACCAATCCGGGGGCGGCGCGCGCCATGCTGCGCTACCGAGCGCGTCGACTGGAGGCCGCACGCGAGAACGCCGCGCGGCACGGAAACGCGGGCGCACGCTTTCCCTGGGAATCGGCGACGACGGGCGAGGAGGCGACACCCCTGACGCGGATCGACCATCGAGGCGACCGGGTCGACGTGCTGACGGGTGCGCTCGAGGAGCACGTGACCGCGGATGTCGCGTGGGCGGCCGACACCTATCTCGCCTGGACCGGTGACCAGGAGTTCGCCCGCGGGGACGGCAGCGACCTGCTGGTCGAGACGGCCCGGTACTGGGCGTCACGGGTGGAACGAGATAGCGACGGTAGCTGTCACATCCGAGGGGTGATCGGTCCCGATGAGTACCACGAGCGAGTCGATGACAACGCCTATACCAACGTGATGGCCAGGTGGAACCTGAGGACGGCGGCGCGGCATGTGGCGCGCTACGGCGCTCCGGTCCCCCCTGTCGAAGTACACAACTGGTTGACGATCGCGGAAGCGATCGTCGACGGCTATGACGCGAAGTCCCGCCTCTACGAGCAATTCTCCGGGTTCCACGAGCTCGACTCCTTGGTCGCCACGGAGCTCGCAGAACGGCCGTTCTCGGCTCCCCAGGTGCTCGGCTACCGAAGAACCGCCGGCAGCCAGTTGGTCAAGCAGACCGACGTACTGATGTTGCACCTGAACGTCCCGGAGGAGACGGTCCCCGGGTCACTTGGGCCGAACCTCGATTTCTACGAGCCGCGCACCACTCATGAGAGCTCGCTCTCGGCTGGATCGAGTGCCGAGGCACTCGCCCGGGCGGGGCGCCCGGACGACGCACTGCGCTGGCTGCAGGAGTCCGCCTTCATCGACATGCCGCAGCTTCGCCCGGTCCCACGACCAGGACTGCATACGGCGGCGATGGGAAACACCTGGCGTGCTGTCGTGCTCGGGATCATGGGGGTTCGTCCCGCCGAGAATGGGTTACGAATCGACCCGAAGCTTCCAAGCGAATGGTCTGAACTCGACATACGCCTTGTCTACCGGGGCGCGAGTCTTCGCTTGCGCGCCTCCCCTGACCGGGTGACGGCGCAGTCCAGTCGGCCGGTGAGGCTGGCGGTCGGCGCGCGCGCACCTGTGACGGTCGGACCGGGCTCGAAGGACATCGCGACCGGGTAGGCGGCCGTGGCCGGACACGCGGTGAAAAAAGCAAACGACCATCCAGGCAGATGACGATGCTCGCCGTCACACGGTCCGACGTCTTCGTGACCCTTCACATCCTCGCCGTGGTCGTCACCTTCGGTGGCGCACTCGCCTACCCCTTTTGGTTCCGGATGATCCGCGATGGGACGCCCGCGCAGCGAGCATTCTTTCATCGCGCTCAGGCCAAGCTCGGCAAGGTGCTGATCATGCCGGGGACCGTCGTGATCTTTGCGACAGGTGCCTACCTGGCCAGCGACTCCGACCTTTGGGGCGAGGCGTGGGTTCTGATCCCAACGGCGATTCTGGCTGTCATCCTCTTGATCGGCGCCGGGTTCCTCGGGCCCAGCGAGGAGCGGCTCTCGCAGGTCGCCGAGAGCGGGGATCCCCGCGACTACGGCGCCGATTTCCGCCGCGTCAAGGTGATCACGTGGCTGTTTGCCGTACTGGTGGTCGCTGCCACGTACATGATGGTCGCGCGGACACCAGGGGGCGCCGGTACGAATCGCAGCACCTCGCTCGTGCAGCAGGCGGGCTGCCTGTCCTGCCATCGGATCGGCTCGGAGGGGAATGTCCGTCCTGGCGGTGATCTGAGCGCAGTGGGCGCCCGCGTGACGGGGTCCGAGATCCGCAGAGTGCTGGTCGATCCGCCCTCCGGCATGCCCTCCTACGAGAACCTGCCCCTTGTCGAGCTCGATGCTCTCGTCAGCTACCTCTCAGGGCTGCGCTGATCGCTGACTCGCACGATGCGCGCGGGGCAGACCGCATTCCGCGCCGAGCGGAGGTCTACACTCGGGATTTGGGCTCGTGGTTGGGGACGAGTCCGGCAAGGTGGAAAACAAGACCGTCGAAGAGAAGGAACGCGTGGTCATCCGCTTCGCGGGTGATTCCGGCGATGGCATCCAGCTCTCCGGCAACCTGTTCGCCGCCGAGACGGCGCTGATCGGCAACGACCTGGTCACGTTGCCGAACTTCCCGGCCGAGATTCGCGCTCCCGCCGGCACCCTGGCGGGGGTCTCCGCCTTTCAGATCCATTTCGCCTCCCGCGAGATCCTCACCCCGGGCGGCCGTCCGAACGTGCTGGTGGCGATGAACCCGGCGGCGCTGAAGGCGAACCTGTCGGAGCTCGAGCCGGGTGGCATCGTGATCGCCAACGAGGACGGCTTCACCAGGGGCAACCTCGGCAAGGCACACTACGACGCGAACCCGCTCGAGGACGGCTCGCTCGACGGCTACCAGCTGTTCCGGGTGCCGATGACCTCGATGACGGTGCGTGCGACAGAGGGCATCGACGAGATCAGCTCTCGCGATGCGGCTCGCTCCAAGAACTTCTTCGCCCTGGGACTGGTCTCTTGGATGTACAGCCGGCCGATGGAGCCCACGGTGTCGTGGATCGAGAGCAAGTTCGAGTCCAAGCCGCCGATCAGGGACGCCAACCTCGCTGCCTTCAGGGCCGGATTCAACTTTGGCGAGACGGCCGAGCTGCTGCAGGTCAGCTACCAGGTGAAGGCCGCGCCGGCGGAGCCGGGGACCTACCGAGCCGTCAACGGCACCACCGCCACTGCGTTCGGGCTGATCGCCGCCAGCGTCCGGAGCGGACTGTCGCTGTTCCTCGCCAGCTACCCGATCACCCCGGCCTCCGAGCTGCTGCACGAGCTCTCCCGACAGCGCCGCTTCGGGGTGCGGACGGTTCAGGCCGAGGATGAGATCGCCGCCGCCAACATGGCGCTCGGCGCCGCCTTCGGCGGACATCTCGGCGTGACCGCCACCAGTGGCCCCGGGATGGACCTGAAGGCCGAGACGATCGGGCTCGCCGTCACGTTGGAGCTGCCGCTCGTGGTGATCGACGTCCAGCGGGCGGGGCCCTCCACCGGGATGCCGACCAAGACCGAGGCCGCGGACTTGCTCACCGCGATGTACGGGCGACACGGCGAGTCCCCCCTGCCGATCGTGGCCGCTTCGACGCCGGCGGACTGCTTCCAGGCCACACTCGAGGCCGCCCGCATCGCAGTCACCTACCGAACCCCCGTGATCCTGCTCTCGGACACCTTTCTGGCGAACTCATCGGAGCCCTGGCGCCTGCCGGAGGTCGCCGAGCTCCCCGAGATCGTTCCTGGATTCGCGACCGAGGCGGATGTCGACGGCTTCCAGCCCTACGCCCGAGATGACCGCGGTGCCCGTCCCTGGGCGCCTCCGGGAACGCCCGGCCTTGCCCACGTCATCGGCGGCCTCGAGAAGGAGGACGTCACGGGGCAGATCAGCTACGAGCCGGAGAACCACGCTCGCATGACCGAGCTACGGGCCGCAAAGGTCGCCGGCATCGCCGACGAGATCGGCGAGCTTGTCCCCGACGATCCCGACGGGGCGGACCTGCTGGTCCTGGGCTGGGGATCCACCTATGGCGCGATCACCGGCGCCGCCCGGCGAATCAGGCGACGCGGCGGGCGGGTCGCCTGCGCTCATCTGCGCCACCTGAACCCGCTGCCGCGGAACACCGGCGAACTCCTCCGCTCCTACGAGAAGGTGATGATCCCCGAGGCGAACAGCGGCCAGCTCTGGAGGATCATCCGGGCCGAGTTCCTGGTCGACGCGCTCCGCTACAACAAGATCGAGGGCCTCCCGATCTTCGCCGAGGAGCTCGACGAGGTGATCAGCGCCGAGCTATGAGCAGGACCAACGGACATGCGGGCAACGGCGGTGCGCCGCAGGCGCCGCTCACGGAGCCCGGCGCGACCATCGCCCTGACCAAGAAGGATTTCGCCTCGGACCAGGAGACCCGTTGGTGCCCCGGCTGCGGGGACTACGCCATCCTGGCGACGGTTCAGCAGTTTCTCCCCGAGCTCGGCATCCCGCCGGAGAAGATCGTCTTCATCGCAGGGATCGGCTGCTCCGGGCGGTTCGCGTACTACATGAGCACCTACGGCGTTCACGGGATTCATGGCCGCGCCCCGGCCCTCGCCACCGGCCTTGCGCTCGCCCGCCCGGATCTCTCGGTCTGGGTCGTGACCGGGGACGGCGACTCGCTCTCGATCGGCGGCAACCACCTGATCCACGCGCTGCGCCGCAACGTGCCGATCAACATCCTGCTCTTCAACAACCAGATCTACGGGCTCACCAAGGGCCAGTACTCGCCGACCAGCGAGGAGGGCAAGGTGACCAAGTCGACGCCTTTCGGGTCCCAGGACCATCCCTTCAACCCGATAGCCCTCGCCCTCGGCGCCGATGCGAGTTTCGTCGCCCGGACCGTCGACACCGACCGCGACCACGAGAGCGAGGTTCTCCGCGCAGCGGCCGCGCACCGGGGATCCTCCTTCGTCGAGATCTACCAGAACTGCAACGTCTTCAATGACGGCGCCTTCGAGGCCGTGCGCGGCAAGGCCAGGGCCGCCAACCAGATCCGCCTCGTCGACGGCAAGCCGATCCGCTTCGGTGCCGAGGGCGAGCGCGGCGTCGTCCGCGCCCCGGATGGCCGACTCCAGGTGGCCGAGGTGAGCGATGTCGGAGATCACGCTCTGGTCGTCCACGACGCCGATGACGCCGCCCATGCCTATGCCGTGGCGCGCCTTGCAGATCGCCCCAGCGGCCCGACCCCGGTCGGCGTCCTTCGCTCGAGCGACCGACCCACGTATGCGGAGGAGATGACTGAGCAGCTCGCCGCGGCCCGGGAGGGACTCGGCGATGACGACCTCGCTTCACTGCTCCGTTCGGGCGACACCTGGACGATCGAGTAGCGGCCTCCACCGCTGCTTCAGGCGCCGATGTCCTCGGCCCAGAGCTCCGGGTGCCGCTCGATGAAGCGCTCCATCAGCGCGACGCAGCGAGCGTCGTCGAGCACCTCCACCGGTACGCGACGTTCTCGCATGAAGTCCTGAGCGCCCGGAAACGTGGTCGACTCGCCGGCCACCACACGGGAGATGCCGAATTGCACGATCGCCCCTGCGCACAAGTGGCACGGCATCAGCGTCGAGTAGATGACCGTGTCGCGATACGTCCGCTGACGGCCCGCCGCTCGGATCGCGCTGATCTCCCCGTGAGCCGTCGGATCACCGGATTGCACGCGCTGATTGCGCCCCACGCCGATCACCTCGCCTGACCGGACCAAGCAGGCGCCGATCGGGATGCCGCCCTCGGAAAGGCCCGCTTCCGCTTCGCGGAGGGCGATCTCGAGAAAGCGCTGATCGTCGGGCACGGTCAACCTTCTACCTCATCCACCGGGCTGGTCATCTTTGCCAAGCTGGTTGCGATGTTGCGGCTGTCGGAGCTTGGTGGGAAGCGACTTCCGTTCCTGCGCTGGTCGATGGTGCGCATGCTGTTTGGCTGGCGGCGCCTGACCACCGAGTGGCAGGTGGGCGACGGACGGGAGCTGGCGCTCGCCGAGTACGTCGAGGCCGAGGCTCGCCGAGGGGACCTGAACGACGTGATCCGCGTCGTCGACGACTTCGCGTACCACCGCAGCTTCCTGGTCAACGTCGGCGACGAGAAGGGTGAGATCCTGGACGAGGCGATCCGTCGGGCCGGGCCGCGCCAACTGCTGGAGCTGGGGACCTACTGCGGCTACAGCGCCCTGCGGCTCGCGCGGCTGATGCCCGAGGGGGCGCGCCTCGTCTCGATCGAGTTCAACGCCGACAACGCCGCAATCGCACGCCGCATCTGGGATCACGCCGGCATCGGCGAGGAGCTCACGGTGCTCGTCGGGACGCTCGCCGATGGGGGTGCCACGATCGCCAGGCTCGAGTCTGAGCACGGCTTCGTCAGCGGAACGCTGGACTTCGTCTTCATCGACCACGACAAGTCTGCCTATCTGCCCGACCTCGGGCGAATTCTGGACCGGGGCTGGCTGCATCCCGGCTCCGTGGTCGTCGCGGACAACATCAGGCAGCCTGGAGTGCCCGACTACCGTGAGTTCATGCAGAGAGAGGAAGGCCGGAGCTGGCGGACGAGCGAGCATGAAACCCACGTCGAGTACCAGTCGCTGCTCAAGGACCTGGTGCTCGAGTCGGAGTATCTGGGACGCTAGCGGAGCAGTCCCGAGACAGACTTGGCTCCCGCTACGCAGCGGGTTCACTCCCTCAGGAGCTCCTCAATCAGCTCCCCCGGCTCGGT
>DATGDO010000150.1:0-2688 GCA_035310805.1 Solirubrobacterales bacterium | reverse complement strand
GCGGGCGTGGACGGCGCGGCCACGAGGGCGATGGCACAGGCCAGGGCGGACAGCAAGCTGCGATGTCGGCGACTCAGCTCCAATGCCATCCTCTTGGCCCGGCCTCAGTCGAGTCCGAGCTCGTGACGGTAATGCCGCGCGTACTCGTCGCGCTTCTCGAGCACATTCTCGACGTAGTCGCGGGTCTCCGGGAAGGGAATGTCATCCAGACTCAGGCTGGAGCCTCCCCAGGCTGCGACGTTGGTCTCCCCGGCGTTGTACGCCGCCAGCGCGGCGATCTCGTTGTCGTCGAACTTCTGGATCAGGTAGTGGAGGTAGAAGGTTCCGTAGCGGATGTTGATGTCGGGGTCCGCGAGATCGTTGAACTTGAACGTCTGTCCCCCGCTCAGGTGCTCGATCAGCTTCGCGGTGGCCGGGGTGATCTGCATCAACCCTCGAGCGCCGGCGTGAGAGGTCTGGTCTCGGAAGCGGGACTCCGAGTAGATCACCGCCGCGATCAGATCGGCCGGCACGTGCTTCTGGGCGGCCTGCTGGCGGATGATGTCCTCGTGCCGGAGCGGCAGGGTGAGCTCCTCCAGCGTGCGCTGGAAGCGGTCGCTGTTGACGATCAGGAACCCGCCCAGCGCAGCGACGATCAGCGTCCCGCCGATCACCATCTTGCGGCGGCGGCGTTGGGAGCGCTGCCCAGCCTTGGTGGGGGTCGCGCGTCCCTTCTTCGAGCGGGTGCCGCTGCGCCGAGAGCGCGTGCGCGCGGACCGGACGGAGGCGCCGGGGCTCACTCGCCGCCCTCGCTGCCCAGTTCCGAAATCAACTCATTCACCTCTGACTCCAACTCCTCAAGCGAGGCATCGTTGCGGATGACGTGGTCGGCACGCCGTTCCTTCTCCGCCTGGTCCAGCTGACGAGCCTCTCGCCCCGCCAGCCCCGGCTGGCCGCGCTCTCGCAGGCGAGCATCCCGGATCTCGTCGTCGGCGACCACCGCAAGCGTGGCGTCGAAGGCATCCTCCATGGCCGCCTCGAAGAGCAGCGGCACCTCCACGACTGCGATCTCCACCTCGGGGCCCAGGTTCTGGCGCCACTCGAGCAGGTGGGCGCCGACCCGGGGATGCACGACGCTCTCCAGCCAGATCAGCTCCTCGCGGTTCTCGAAGACGATCTCGCCGACCCTGTTGCGGTCGACGCTGCCCCCAGGCGCAACGTCCTCGCCCCACCGCTCCACCAATGCCCTCCTGACCTGCTCGTCGTCGAGCAGGTCGTGCGCGACCTGGTCCGTCGAGAGCGTCGCCGCGCCGTGCCGCTTGAAGGCCGCGAGGGCCTCCGACTTCCCCGCCCCGATGCCTCCGGTGAGGCCTACGAAGCGGGTCAATCCTCGGTGGGGGGCGGCTCCTCGGCGGGTGGCTCCTCGGTGGGCCCCTCCGAGGGCGCCTGATCGGGAACGATCTCCTCCGGTGGCGCCTCCGGCGCGACCTCGACGGCGGGCTCCTCGGCCTCAGCTTCAGGGGCGGCGGCCTCGCCTTCAGGGACGGCGGCCTCAGCCTGAGGGGCGGCCTCCGCCTCGGGCGCGGCCGGCGGCGGCTCGATGCCCGCAGGCGGCTCCACTTCCTCGATGACCACGTCGTCGCTCACCTCGCGCGTGGGCAGTTCCTGACCCTCGACCCGCTTGACGCTCAGCGAGAGCCGGCGCCGGGAGTCGTCGACCTCGAGGATCTTCACCTGCAGCTCGTCGCCGGGACGAACTACCTCGGCCGGGCTCTCGACGTGATGCTGCGCAAGCTCGGAGATGTGGACCAAACCCTCCACCCCGGGCAGGATCTGGACGAAGGCGCCAAAGGCGACGATCTTGGTCACCTTGCCGTCGACGACATCCCCCTCCTTGTACTCGTTGAGGACGCGCTGCCACGGGTCCTCCTGGGTCTGCTTCAGGCCCAGGGAGATGCGCTGGCGGTCGCGGTCGATGTCGAGCACCTTGACTCTCACCGTGTCGCTGATCGAGACCACCTCGGAGGGATGGTTGACGTGGCTCCAGGAGAGCTCGGAGATGTGAATCAGGCCGTCGATGCCCTCCAGGTCCACGAAGGCGCCGAAGTCGACGATGTTCGAGATCTTGCCCTCCACGACCTGTCCGGGCTGCAGGCGGCCGAGGATCTGCTCGCGCACCTCCTTGCGCTCCTCCTCGAGGACGGCGCGGCGGGAGAGCACGACGTTGTTGCGCGAGCGGTTGAGCTCGATCACCTTGCATTCGAGCTTCTGGCCCATGAACTCGTCGAGGTTCTGCACGCGACGGATGTCGACGAGCGAGGCGGGCAGGAAGCCGCGCACGCCGAGGTCGAGGATCAGGCCGCCCTTGACGACCTCGATCACCGTGCCCTCGACGGGCTCGCCCGAGTCGGCGGCCCTCTCGATCCGGCGCCACGCCTTTTCGAAACGGGCGCGCTTCTTCGAGAGGATCAGACGGCCCTCCTGATCCTCCTTGGTGAGGACCAGCGCGTCGATCTCCTCTCCGAGCTCGACCTCCTCGGACGGCTTCACCGTCTTGCGGATCGAGAGCTCGTTGGAGGGGATGACCCCCTCCGACTTGTAACCGATGTCGACGAGCACCTCGTCCTGGTCGATACGCACGACCTTGCCGCTCACCACGTCCCCCTCGCTGAAGGGGTGGATCGTGGCGTCGTAGTTCGGGACGAGCTT
>DATGDO010000149.1:0-1582 GCA_035310805.1 Solirubrobacterales bacterium | reverse complement strand
GGCAGCGCTCGACGAGCTCGGGCGCCGGCAGATCCAGGACCTGCTCGTCGAGGGGGGCCCGACCCTGGCGGGAGCCCTCTTCGACGCGGGTGAGATCGATCAGCTGCGGCTCTTCGTCGCTCCGGTTCTGGTCGGCGCCGCCGAGGCACGCGCCGTCCTCGAGGGCGAGGGCGCCGTCAGGATCGCCGACGGGATCCGGCCGCTGGCCGCGAACTTCGAGCAGGTCGGCGAGGACATGCTGGTCCGAGCGCGGCTGCGGGAGTGGTGATGGGAGCACGAGGCTGATGTTCACCGGGTTGATCAAGGAGCTGGGGCGGGTCGAGGCCGTGAAGGCCTCGGACGACGGCGCGCGCCTGCGGATCGCCGCCGCCCTCGCCTCTGAGCTCGAGCCGGGGGACTCGGTCGCGGTCAACGGTGCCTGCCTGACCGCCACATCGGTGGGCGGCGGCGCCTTCGAGGCCGACGTCATGCATCAGACCCTCTCGCTGACGACGCTCGGCCGGCTCGAGCCCTCTTCGCCGGTCAACCTGGAGCTGGCGCTCCGCGCAACCGACCGGCTCGGCGGCCACGTCGTCCAGGGCCACGTGGACGGCACCGCCGCGGTCGCCGACCTCTCCAGCGACGGGTTCGCCAGGCGCCTGCGCATCGAGCTGCCGGATGAGCTGCTGCCCTACGTCGTCGAGAGGGGCTCGATTGCGATCGAGGGAGTCAGCCTGACGGTCGCGGAGCTCTCTGAATCGGGGCTCGAGGTCTCATTGGTCCCCGAGACCCTCGAGCGCACGACGCTGGGCGCGCTCGAGCCCGGCGACCGCGTCAACGTCGAGTGCGACGTCCTCGCCCGCTACGTCCGGCGCCAGCTGTCCGGCGACGCGAGCCTGTCACCCTTTGCCACCGAACAGGAGTAGGCAGATGTCCAGGAAGACCAAGGAGCGCAAGCTGGCCGAGCAGCAGAGCGATTCACCCTTCGCGACCATCGAGGAGGCGATCGAGGACATCCGGCGCGGCCGGATGGTGGTCGTCTGTGACGACGAGAACCGCGAGAACGAGGGTGACCTCACCCTGGCGGCCCAGTTCGCCACCCCCGAGGCGGTCAACTTCATGGCCACTCATGGGCGCGGCCTGATCTGCCTGGCCCTCACCGACGAGCGCTGCAACGAGCTCGGCCTCAACCTGATGGCGGCGAAGAACGAGGCGCCCTTCCAGACGGCCTTCACGGTCTCGGTCGAGGCGCGCGAGGGCGTCACCACCGGGATCTCGGCCGCCGACCGCGCCCGGACGATCCAGGTGGCGATCGACCCTCACTCGCAGCCGGAGGACCTGGTTCAGCCGGGGCACGTCTTCCCGCTGAAGGCGAAGGACGGCGGCGTCCTCGAGCGCACCGGCCAGACCGAGGCGGCGATCGACCTGGCACGGCTCGCCGGCCTGATCCCGGCCGGGGTGATCTGCGAGATCATGAACGAGGACGGGACGATGGCGCGGGTGCCCGACCTGGTCTCCTACTGCACCAAGCACGAGCTCAAGATGATCACGGTGGCGGACCTGATCGCCTACCGCCGCCGCACCGAGAAGCTGGTCGAGCGAA
>DATGDO010000148.1:0-4364 GCA_035310805.1 Solirubrobacterales bacterium | reverse complement strand
TGGTGGGCGCAGCCTGCGGCGCGGCGGCGGCCTTCGCGCGGCGCGGCAAGCACCCCGGATGACGGTCGAGCGGTTCATCACGCTCAATCCCGAGCTCCACCACTACCTGGTCGAGCACAGCTCCTTCCGCGACGGGATCGTCGCCGAGGTCGAGCACGCGGCCCGGGAGATGGGAGAGCTCGAGGAGATGCAGATCGGCGGCGACCAGGCCGCGTTGATCACGGTCCTGGTCCGCGCGATCGGTGCCCGGCGCGCGCTCGAGGTCGGGACCTTTCTCGGCTACGGGGCGATCTCGATCGCCCGCGGCCTGCCCGACGACGGCAGGCTGATCTGCTGTGAGCTCGAGGAGGGGTACGCGGAGCGCGCCCGCGAGCACCTCGCCCTTGCCGGGCTTGCGGAGAGAGCCGAGATCCGGGTCGGCCCCGCGCTCGAGACCCTCCGTGGGCTCGACGGCGGCGATTTCGACTTCGCCTTCATCGACGCGGACAAGGTCGCCTACCCCGACTACTACGAGGAGTGCTTGCGGCTGCTCCGATCGAACGGCCTGATCATGCTCGACAACACCCTGCGGGAGGGAACCGTCCTCGACCGACCTGAAGCTGACGAGGGGACGGCGGTGATCATGGATCTCAACGATCGGATCGCGGCCGACGAGAGGGTCGACGTCGCGATGCTCGGCGTCGCTGACGGCATCACGCTCGCGCGCAAGCGCTGACGGCCGGCCGTGGAAGCGCCGAGCGACGCCGCCGCCTGGCTGGAGCTGATCCGCTCCTCGATGCCGCCGTTCTGGAAGCTGCAGGCCGAGCGCTGCGGCGGCACGATCCACGAGGAGGACTGCGCAATCGCGGCGATCGTTCCCCGCTCACCCCGCCGCTCGTTCTTCAACTCCGTCTTCTACGAGGACGCCGAGCGGTTGCTGGAGGGGCTCGACGAGATCGCGGCCGCCTACGACGGCGCGGGCGTGAAGGCGTGGACTGTCTGGGTTCCGGAGGCCGATGGCGCCGCGGCCCTCGGGCTGCATCAGGCGGGACACAGACTCGACGCGACCCCTCGGGCGATGGCGATGCCGATCGCCGACTTGATCTCGCCGGTTCCCGACGCCGAGCTCGAGATCCGCGAGGAGCCCGACTACGAGCTCGTCTCCCGCATGAACGAAGTCGCCTACGGCTTCGCGCCGGGGGACTTCCCGGTGATCGAGGGCGAGCCGGAGGAGATGCGCGTCTACATCGGCTGCCTGGACGGCGAGCCGGTCGGCTGCGCGGGCGCCTTCGCCCACGACGAGGACTGCGAACTGATCTACGTCGCGGTTCTCCCCGAGGGGCGGGGCCGAGGCGTCTCAAGGCGGCTCTGCGCGCGGGCGCTGGCGGACGCCGCCGAGCAGGGCCTTCGCACCACCACGCTCCAGGCCACCAAGCTCGGCTACCCCGTCTATGAAAAGCTCGGCTATCGGGACTACGGCGAGCTGCAGATGTGGGAGCGCCGCAGGGACTGAGCACAGTCTGGCCGCGGGCGCGCCGGGGTATGTTCCCCGGGTGCCGACGGAGCGCTACACCGACGAGCAGGTCGACGCCGCCGTCGGCGCGATCTCCGATCCCGAGGTCTTCAAGGAGACCGAGCGCCAGGTCGCCCGCGTTGCTCCCCGGCTCCAGCGGATCCTCGCCGAGGCGCTCGGCGCCGGAGGCTGGTTCGGCGAGTCGCATGAGTCCGAGGTGCTCAAGGCCGCGACCACCCCGGACGAGCCGGCGCGCCTGACCGCCGTGCGCACGCTGCTCGCCGAGGAGACCCGAATCGGGATGATGGTCGGCGTCGCCGTCGGCTGGGCGCTCGCCGAGCGGCTCCAGGCGCAGGAAACCGAACCGACGAAGGAGGACTGACCAGATGGACATCAACTACATCGGCCACTCCACCGTGGAGCTGGTGGACGGGGACGCGAGGGTCCTGATCGACCCCTTCCTCAAGCCCAACAACCCGGCCGCCAAGGTCAGCGCCGAGGAGGTCGATCCGACCCACGTCCTCATGACTCACGCCCATCTCGATCACTCCGCCGACGCCGTCGCCGTCGGCAAGCGAACAGGCGCCCCCTTCGTCGCCCAGTCCGAGCTCGCAAACGTGCTCGGCGAGCAGGGCATCGAGGACGTCGCCGATCCCAACCTCGGCGGAACCGTGGAGTTCGACTGGGGCTGGGTGAAGCTGGTCCAAGCCTTCCACACCAGCACGTTCCCCGGCTCGGAGGATCGGCCCTTCAGCCCGACGCCCGGGACCGTGATCGGCTCGGCGGCTGGACTCGTGGTCAACTTCGGCGGTAAGACGCTCTATCACCTCGGGGACACCTGCCTGTTCAGCGACCTGAAGCTGATCGCGGAGAGGACGCCGGTCGACATCGCCTTCATCCCGATCGGAGGTCACTACACGATGGATCGCCACGACGCGGTCGTCGCCGCCGACTTCATCGGCGCCGAGACCGTGATCCCGGTCCACTACAACACGTTCCCCGCGATCGAGGCGGACGCCGAGGCGTTCAAGTCCGATGTCGAGTCGAAGACCTCGTCGAAGGTCGTGGTGCTCGCCCCGGGGGAGTCGCACAGCGTCTGACGGCCACGCCTCATCGGGCGCCCACACCGGCTGGTCGACGGCCAGACTGGCCAGCCAGCCAGTCGGTGCGCTAGGCTGCGACGACAGTCAGCCCAGGCAGGAGAGGAGATCCAGGTGGAGCCAGTTGAGGCGAAGGACGCGACTCGGACCGGGCCGTCCCGGGCGAAGCGGGAGGACTTCCGCGCGACCTCGGACCCGGCGCTTCAGGAGGGGAATCGAAGCGACGTCAAGCTCCTCGACTACGGCCAGCTCTACAACCTCTGGGAGCGCCAGCAGTGGGCAACCCAGGACCTCGACTTCTCTCAGGACCGGGTCGACTGGCACGAGCGCATCCCCGAGGAGGAGCGCTTCCAGCGGATGTACGGGCTCTCGAGCTTCTTCATCGGCGAGCAGAGGGTCGCCGACGAGCTCGGGCCGATCATGCGCGCCGCACCGACCGAGTCGCAGCGGCTCTTCCTCTCGACCCAGATCGCTGACGAGGCCCGCCATGTCCGCTTCTTCGACCGCTTCTTCAGCGAGGTCGGCGTGCTTGCCGGCGCGGAGGAGCTACCCCAGCGCCTCGATGCCCTCGACGAGCACCTCAACGACGCTTTCCGGATCCTCTTCGACGATCTGCTCAAGAGCCGGGTCGACCGGCTCGGGCAGGAGCCGGGTGACCGCGACGCCCTGGTGGAGGCGGTGACGCTCTACCACATGGTCATCGAGGGCATGCTCGCCCTGACGGGTCAGCACTTCATCATCGACTACAACGAGCGGATGGGCACGCTGCCCGGCTTCGTCGAGGGCTTCTCGAATGTCGCCCGCGACGAGCACCGCCACATAGCCTTCGGCGTCCGCTTCCTCACCGACTCGGTCCAGGAGGACGCCCGCTACCGGCAGGTCATCCAGGGGATGCTCGAGCAGGCCATCCCCGTGGCGGACAAGGTGATCGATCCGCCCTGGGCGGAGGAGGACGACTACGAGATGTTCGGGGTGAGCCGCGAGGAGACCCACGCCTTCGCGGCGCAGTGCCTCACCCGGCGACTGAAGGTCATCGGGCTGATGCCCGCCGCCGCCTGATCTTCTCCGGCGCGGCCTCCTTGGGGGCCTAGTAGGGGACGGGCGCGACGTCGCCCTGCTCGACCCCCGTGCTGACCGTGCCGTCGGGGGTGCAGCTGCTGGGGGCACCGGCATCGGTGACGCCATCGCC
This sequence comes from Solirubrobacterales bacterium, assembly GCA_035310805.1. Classification (GTDB taxonomy): domain Bacteria; phylum Actinomycetota; class Thermoleophilia; order Solirubrobacterales; family 70-9; genus DASUPK01. Next base: position 583 of record DATGDO010000148.1, on the reverse strand, counting down.
GTTGGCGTCGCAGCCCGCCGGCTCCACCCCGGTGGTCACGGGGCCGCTCTGAGCCGGGCTCTTGGGCTGAGAGTCGCTGTTCGCCACCGCGGTCTTGTGATGCTTGTGCTTGGCGCCGGTCTTGGTGCCCGTAGCCGTGGCCCCGCCTGTCTGTGCGGTCGGGGTCGGATCGGTCTGCTGGGGCGGCACGGTGACCGTGTCGGGCGGCGGCGTGGTGCTCGCCGCGGCTGGCGCCGTCGGAGGGGCGTCGGCCGGTGTCGCCGCCTGGGCTGGCTCAGGCTTGGCATCCGCCGGGCGCGCCTTGGCCTTGTGGTGGGTGACGGCCCGCTCCTTGGCCTGAGGCTTCGCGGCCGGATGATGCTCGGCGACGTTCTGGATCTCCGCGGCGCCGCCGGCGATGATCGCCGCGGTGGCGAGCCCGGCGGCTGCCTTGGTACCGATCGCCGCGGCCGCGCCGCCAGCCGCAGCGGCCGCACCGCTGCCTGCGGCGCCCGCGGCTGCCGTCGCTCCGCCGATCGCGGCCGTGCTGCCCGCGGCGGCCGCACCCGCGCCGGCCGCACCCGCGCCGGCCGCACCCGCGCCG
>DATGDO010000147.1:0-1532 GCA_035310805.1 Solirubrobacterales bacterium | reverse complement strand
CGGGGCGCCAGCGGCAGCCGCCGGCTGGAAGCCGAATCGAGTACCGCCCGGTCACGATCGTCGATGCACGAGAGCCGAAGCGGCTTCGGCTGAGCGTGGAGGTGCCGGTCGAGGACATGGCGAAGCTCGCCCAGCCGACCGACGGCGGAAGCGGGCCGGCATCGCAGGGGCCGGCGGCGCCCTCCATCTGGTCGGGTATCTACCCTCGGCTGCTCGAGCTCATCCAGGCCCATCGCTCCACGCTGCTCTTCGTCAACAACCGCCGGCTCGCGGAGCGGCTGGCGGCGGCGATCAACGAGCTGGCGGGAGCAACGATCGCGCGCTCGCACCACGGCTCGATCGCGCGGGAGCAGCGGATCGAGGTCGAGGACCTCCTGAAGCTCGGGCGGATCCGGGCCCTGGTGGCGACCTCGTCGCTCGAGCTCGGCATCGATATGGGCGCCATCGACCTGGTGGTCCAGATCGAAGCGCCGAGGTCAGTGGCCAGCGGGATGCAGCGCATCGGCCGCGCGGGGCACCAGGTTGGCGCCGTGAGCGAGGGAATCATCTTCCCGAAGTACCGCGGGGACCTCGTGGCATCGGCGGCCGTCACCAGCGCGATGTACGACGCCCGGATCGAGGCGACCCGGTACCCCCGCAACCCGCTCGACGTGCTGGCGCAGCAGATCGTCGCGATGACGTCGGTCGACGAGTGGGATGTCGATCGGCTCTACGCCACCGTGAGGTCAGCCGCGCCGTTCGCCGGCCTGGGGCGGCGGGTGTTCGAAGGGGTCCTCGACATGCTGTCGGGGCGCTACCCATCGGACGAGTTCGCGGAGCTCAGGCCTCGCATCACGTGGGATCGGATCGGGCACAAGATCCGCGCCCGCGAGGGCGCGAAGCGCGTCGCCATTGCCAACGCGGGCACGATCCCGGACCGGGGCCTGTACGGCGTCTTCCTCGCCGGAGCCGCTCCGGGGAGCGGGCGCGTCGGAGAGCTGGACGAGGAGATGGTCTTCGAGTCGTCGGTGGGCGAGACCTTCGTGCTGGGCGCGTCGACCTGGCGGATCGAGGAGATCACCCACGACCGCGTGATCGTCTCGCCCGCTCCCGGGGAGCCCGGCAAGATGCCCTTCTGGCGCGGCGACCAGGCCGGCCGCCCGATCGAGCTCGGGTATGCGATCGGCCGCCTGGTTCGCGAGCTGCGATCGATGCCGCCGCCGGCGGCCATCGACCGGCTGATGCGCCAGCACGGCCTGGACCGGGCAGCCGCGGAGAACCTGCTCAGGTATCTCGCCGACCAGGCTGCCGCCACGCGCGTCGTCCCCGACGACCGCAGCATCCTCATCGAGCGCTGCCGCGACGAACTGGGAGACTGGCGGGTGTGCGTATTGTCCCCCCTCGGCGGTCGCGTCCACGCGCCGTGGGCCATTGCGGTCGTGGCGAGGGTCCGCGAGGAACGCGGGCTCGACGTCGAGACGATGTGGACCGACGACGGGTTCGTGGTGAGGTTCCCGGAGACCGACGAGCCGCCGGACACGTCGCTGATCCTG
>DATGDO010000146.1:0-17922 GCA_035310805.1 Solirubrobacterales bacterium | reverse complement strand
CCGGCCCTGACGGCGACGTTGCGGGCTGGATCGAAGCGCAGGATGCGGTCGCTCGCCGACCCGCGGATGCGACCTCCGAGCAGGTAGATCGCGCCATGGAAGCTGACGGCCGAGGCGTGGGAGACCGCGTCGGGCAGGTGGCCCGCGATCACCGAGCGCTCGGTGGCGATGTCGTACTCCTGGATCGCGTCGGTCTCGGAGCCGTCGGCGAGCTCCCCGCCGAAGGCGTAGACCTTGTCGCCGAGGCTCGCGGCCGCCGCGTAGCGAACGGGCGTCGGTAGCCGCGCGACGCGGGTGAAGGCGCGGCCGCTGGTCGTCTGGAAGACCGAACCGGACGGCTGTTGGCCGTCGTAGCCGCCGACGGTGTACGCGGCGCCCCCGACTGGCACCGCGGACAGGTCGGAGAGGCTCTCGGGGAGATGCCCCACGGGCGTCGCGGTGCCGCCGGGCGTCAGAGCCTGGACCGTGCTGAGCGTCGAGACGTTGCCGCCGCCGAAGACCAGCGTCCGGCCGTTGACCGTGGCCGCTGCGGCGTCGTGGAGGGGCTGAGCGAGCGAGCCGTACACGGCCGTGCGGCCGGTCGCCGGATCGAGCCGGTAGACGCGGTCGGTGGAGCCGGCGGCCGTCTCCCCGCCGATCACCAGCAGGCTCGGGATCGCCGTCGCCACGGTCTCGCCGTGCACGGCGACCGGCAGGCGGACTCGGCTTACGGCTGCCTTCAGCGTGGCGGGGGCAGCCGAGGCGGATCGCTCCTCTGCCTGCCGGCTGGCGCCGGAGCCCCCTCCCGATGAGCCCGAGACGACGTTCAGGCCGAGCACCAGGAGGCCTGCGATGGAGCCAAGCAGGATGGCGAGCCGCACCAGTCCCCGGCGGCGCTCGGGGCTCATCCTCGATGAGCGGGATTGGCGGCGCGCGGTTCGCGCCCTGGTGCTGGTGGACACGCCACCTGAATCTGAGCAGATCAGGTGAAGCGCCCCTAAGCTGGGCGTGAGCCTTTTCTACTCTCACGCTTAGATTCGCTTGATCAGGGGAGGTGACGCTGCAGAGGATGAGCCGTGCCCGGCGACGCAGAAGCCGTGCCCGGCGACCCGTGAGCCGCGCCCGGCGTCGCGGGCTGATCCGCCTGGTGGCGCTGCTCGGCTCGATCACAGCGCTCGTGATCTGGTTCTTCGCCACCGGAGGCTCGGGAGGCGAGCAATCCGGAGGCGGCGAAGCCGTGAAGGGCGATGCGAAGCAGGTGGCGGGGAAGGTCCCTCCGCTGCTCGATCCCCACGACGTCTACGCGGCCGATCGACCCGGGAGGCTCTCGCCGGTCGTCCGCCACTTCCCGTCTCGCGTCTACGTGCCGAACAGCGAGAGCAACACGGTGAGCGTGATCAACCCTCACACGTACAAGGTGATCGGTCAGTTTTCGGCCGGCACCCTTCCCCAGCACGTCGTCCCCTCCTACGACCTGAAGACGCTCTGGGTCAACAACGACGAGGGGAACACCCTCACGCCCATCGATCCGGCCACCTCCAAGCCCGGCAAGCCCGTTCCGGTCACCGACCCCTACAACCTCTACTTCACTCCGGACGGCCGATTCGCCATCGTCGTCGAGGAGCGGATGCAGACCCTCGACTTCCGCGACCCGCACACCATGCGGAGCGATCACACCCTGTCGGTGCCGTGCTATGGCGTTAACCACATGGACTTCACGGCCGACGGCCGGTACCTGCTCGCCAGCTGCGAGTTCGGCGGCGGTATGATCAAGGTCGACTTGGCCCGCCAGCGGGTGGTGGGCCGGCTGACACTGAGCTCGGGGGCCGAGCCTCAGGACGTCAAACTCTCCCCGGACGGACGGGTCTTCTACGTCGCCGACCAGGCCTCGGGAGGCGTCTGGCTGATCGACGCAAACCCTCTCAGGAAGGTGGGCTTCATACCCACCGGCGCCGGCGCTCACGGCCTCTATGTGAGCCGCGACTCCAAGTACCTCTACGTCTCGGACCGCAGAGCGGGCGAGGTCTCCGTGATCTCCTTCGCGACCAGGAAGGTCGTGCACACCTGGAGGATTCCGGGGGGAAGCCCCGACATGGGCGGCGTCTCCGCAGACGGCCGGGTGCTCTGGCTGTCGGGAAGGTACGGCGGAGAGGTCTACGCGATCAGCACCCGCAACGGGCACCTGCTCGCGCGGATCCCGGTCGGCAGCGGCCCGCACGGCCTCTGCGTCTATCCGCAGCCCGGGCGGTACTCCCTCGGGCACACGGGCGTCTTCCGCTGAGGCGTCGCTCAGATCAGCGAGACGATCCCGGTCTCGATCTCGTAGACGGCGGGCACCACGGCGATCCGCCCGGCCTCCACGGCCTGCTTCACGATCGGAGCGCGAGAGGCGATCTCGGCCGCCTGCGCCCGCGCGTTGGCGGAGACGCAGGTGGGCACCGTCCGCTCGGAGGCCGGCAGTTCCCGGATGGGTGGGACGATCGCATCGACGACCTCCCCGATCGCGCCGTACTCCTCCGGTGGGTAGCTCTCGGTTCCGTTGGCGACCTCGATCGCCGTCTTGACCGCGCCGCAGTCGCTGTGTCCGAGGACCATCACCACCTTCACGCCGAGCACCTTGATGGCGAACTCGGTGCTGCCCAGGGTGCCGGTGTCGATGATGTTCCCCGCGACCTTGGAGGAGAAGATGTTGCCCCGGTCCACGTCGAAGATCAGCGTCGGCGAGACCCGGGAGTCGGCGCAGCTGATGATCGCGGCGAACGGCATCTGCCTGCTGGCGCGCTCGTCCCCCACCGGGGAGTGGTCGCGCAGCTCGAGCTGCCCGGCCTGGTGGCGGAGGTTGCCCTCGACCAGCAGGGAGAGGGCCTCCTGCGGATCCTTCGGGTGGGGAAACGGCTTTCCGCGCCGGACGTCGTTCGGCTGCGGCACGCCCGCGAGTATTCCATCCCGGCTGTAACCACGGAGCCGCCGGGATGACTGAGCCAGATGACCTCCATCGCTGCGACGCTGCCCTGGGCCCCAAAGCGGCAAGATGCCGCCCTGATGCCGCGGCTCAGGGGCATGCGCAGCGGGACCGGATCGGACGCGGAGGCCGCACTGGTGGCGCGACTCCGGGACGGTGACGAGAGCGCCTTCAGCGAGCTGATCGACAGCTACGGCGCGACGATGCTGCGCGTGGCGCGGATGTACGTACGCGACCGCGCGACCGCCGAGGAGGTCGTGCAGGAGACCTGGCTGGCGGTGCTCAACGGCATCGACCGCTTCGAGGGACGCTCCAGCCTGAAGACCTGGTTGTTCCGGATTCTCACCAACCGCGCCAAGACCCGCGGAGAGCGCGACGGGCGCATCGTTCCCTTCTCCGCACTGGCCGGCGCGGGCACCGAGGCGGATGAGCCCTCGGTCGACCCGGATCGGTTCCTGGGATCTGACTCCCCAGAGCCGGGCGCCTGGGCGGCTCCGCCCCGGGCCTGGCCTCAACACAAGCTCCTCGAGCGCGAGACGCTCGGCGTGATCCGGTCGGCGATCGAGCAGCTGCCGGAGGCGCAGCGCGAGGTGATCCGCCTGCGCGACGTGGAGGGGTGGAGCCCGATGGAGGTCGCCCAGGCTCTCGAGATCAGTGACGGAAATCAGCGTGTACTGCTGCACCGGGCGCGCTCCAAGGTGCGGGCGGCGCTGGAGATGTACCTGGACCCCGAGATCGCAGGGGGTGAAGCATGAGCTTTCTGACGCGCCCGATGGCGTGCCAGGAGCTGGTCGAGCTGGTCACGGCCTACTTCGACGGCAGCCTCTCACGGACGGATCGCCGCCGCTTCCGCAGGCACATCGACGGCTGCCCGCACTGCACCGCCTACGTAGAGCAGATGCGCGTCGTGATCGAGGCGAGCGGACGGCTGACCGAGGACGATCTGGATCCGCGCGCCCGGGGGGAGCTGCTCGAGGCCTTCCGGGGCTGGCGCGAGGGGCGCGCGGCCGGCTAGACCGGTTCTTCTCGAGCAGCCCTCCGCCCCGGGCGTGGAGCTCACGTCGGTGAAGCCATCGGCAAGACCCTGGATCGCGTCGCCCCTCCGGGCCACCGCTTAGGCTCGCTTGGTGCTGATCCTGCTGCTCGCGGCGGCGGCCACGACCCTGGCCACCGGCCTCGGGGCGATCCCCGTCTTCTGGCTCGGCGGCCGCGCCTCGGCCTGGCAGTCGGCCCTCTACGGGCTGGCGGCGGGGGCGATGACGGTCGCCTCGATCGTCGGCTTGCTGGAGCCGGGGTTGGATGAGGGTTCGGCAGGCGCGGTCGTCGCGGGGTTCGTGATCGGGGTCCTCTTCCTCGTTCTCGCCCGGGTCGCCGTGAACCGATCAGAGGTCGAGTACGGCGGCCGCACCGGGCCAGGAGCAAGGCTGTCGGTGCTCGTCTTCCTCGTGCTCTTCGTCCACAGCTTCCCGGAGGGCTTCTCGATCGGCACGGCCTACGCCTCCGATGTCTCCGGGCTGAGCCTGTTCGTGATCCTGGCGATCGGCCTGCAGAACGTCCCCGAGGGAACCAGCGTTGCGGTCCCGATGGCCGAGGCGGGATACAGCCACCGGCAGCAGTTCTGGGCCGCCGTCCTCACCAGCGTCCCGCAGCCGATCGGAGCGGTGATCGCCTACCTGCTGGTCCGCACCTTCGAGGACTTGCTGGCGGTCTCGTTCGGATTCGCGGCGGGCGCGATGCTCTCACTGGTCGCCTCGGATCTGGCGCCGCGCGCCCTGCGCGGCGGAGGTGCTCAGCGCGGGACGCTTGGCGCGCTCGGCGGGGCCGCCGTGATGCTCGGCTTGAGCGCCGCCCTCGGCGTCTAGATCGCTCAGTTCACCGACGGATCGGGGGGCATCCGCGCCAGCAGCGCGTACTCGCCGCCCTTGCGGGCGAGGACCGCGGCCCAGAGATCGCCCTCCGCGAAGGGGTCGTCGGGATGCGCCTCCTCGACGATCCAGGCTTCCTGCTCGAGCTCCCCGTCGAGCTGGCCCGGCGCCCAACCCGCGTAGCCGGCGAAGACACGGAGGCGGTTGAGCTCCGGCGGCTGATCCAGGTCGACCATCCCGACGGAGCCGACGATCAGCTTGGTCGCGTCGCCTGGATCCGGGTGCTCGCCGATCGCGGTCACCGCGTTCGGCTGAACCGGGCCGCCGATGTGGAGGAGATGCTGGTCACCGATCAGCCCCGCAAGCTCCGGGGATGCCTCGCCCACCGTGGTCTCCGAGGGCCGGTTGAGGACGAGGCCGAAGGCGCCCTCCTCGGAGTGCTCGACCATCAGGATCACCGTCCTGTGGAAGTAGTCGGGCATGCTGGGCGAAGCGACGAGCAGCTTGCCGGTGAGGCTCTCGCTCATGCCCTGGAGTCTGAACCAGCGGCCTGCCCGGACGCGGGTCAACAGGCTCCCCGTCATGGGGATCAAGTTGTGCGGCCCGCCGTCGCCTCCCTCTCACCCACACCGACCTCCGCTTTCACGTCGTCAAGCAGTCCTGAGGGACGGCTAGGGCGTCAGCACGATCTTGAGCGCCTCGCGGTTGTCGTAGGCCCGATAGGCCTCAGGCGCCTCGTCGAGCTTCATGTGGTGCGTGACGAGAGGCGCAGGGTCGAGCCTGCCCGATGAGAGCAACTCGAGCACCCGGTCGAGATGCTTGATCACGTTGGCGTGCCCGCTGGTCAGCGTGAGCGCCTTGATCCAGAGCACTCCCATGTGGACCTCGCAACGCTCCGCGTAGACCCCGGTGACGGAGACGGTCCCGGCCTTGCGCGCCAGCCGCAGCGCCAGGTCGAGCGCCTCCGGATGGCCCACGGCCTCGACCGACAGGTCCACGCCGCGCCCCTCGGTCAGCTGCTTGACCTCGGCGCGCGGGTCCTGCTCGGTCAGGTGGACGGGCGTGGCGCCGAACGACCCAGCCATCCTCAGGCGGTCCTCGACGGTGTCGATCGCGACGACCTCGGACGCCCCGGCGGCCTTCGCCGCCTGCACCGCGCACAGCCCCACCGGCCCCAGGCCGAGGATCGCCGCCGTCTCTCCTTCAGCGAGCGGCCGCGAGGCGATCGCGTGGAAGGCCGTCCCCATCACGTCGCCGGCGAACAGGGCGACCTCGTCGGAGAGACCCTCCGGGACCCTGCGCAGCGCGATGTTGGCGTGCGGAACCAGCACCTGCTCGGCCTGGGCGCCCTGCAGCGAACCCAGCGTCGCCCCGTGTCCGAAGACACGTGACTCGTCGCACTTGTGGAACTCCTCGCGCCGGCAGAAGAAGCACTTGCCGCAGGCGGTCGCGTAGGTGCCGAGGACCCGGTCCCCGACGGCGACGCGCGTCACCTCCTCGCCCGCGGCGATCACCTCGCCGACGAACTCGTGGCCGATCACGAATCCTGGCTCGATCCGCACCCGACCGTGGTAGATGTGCAGGTCCGAGCCGCAGATCCCGCTGGCCTCTACGCGGACGATCGCGTCGTCCGCCGCCAGCAGCTCGGGCTCGGCGACCTCGTCCACCCGGACCTCGCCGGGCGCCTGGAAGGTCACGGCGCGCATGCCCGGGAGCCTATGCGAGACGTCGCGGAGGGAGCGTCGTTTTGAGAGGGTTAGCTGGCTTCCACGAAAGGAGAGGGTGCGATGGGGATCTCGAAGTCACGGCCGGTGCTGATCACGGGCTGCTCGACGGGGATCGGACGGGCCACGGCGGAGCGGCTCGCCGGCGACGGCTGGAACGTGCACGCGACAGCGCGGCGGCCCGAGTCGATCGAGGACCTCGCCAAGGACGGCTGCAAGACGCACGCCCTCGACGTCACCGACGAGCGCTCGATGGAGAAGGCCGTCGCGGAGGTCGAGAAGGACGGCCCGATCGGCGCCCTGATCAACAACGCCGGCTACAGCCAGAGCGGCGCGATCGAGACGATCCCGATGGAGAGCGTCCGCCGGCAGTTCGAGACGAACGTCTTCGGCCTGATGCGCATGTGCCAGCTCGTCCTGCCCGGCATGCGCGGCGCCGGCTCCGGCCGGATCGTCAACCTGAGCTCCATGGGCGGCAAGCTGACCTTCCCGGGCGGCGGCGTCTACCACGCGACCAAGCACGCCGTCGAGGCACTCTCCGATGCCCTGCGCTTCGAGGTCCGCGAGTTCGGGATCGACGTGGTGATCATCGAGCCCGGGCTGATCACCACCGAGTTCGGGGAGACCGCGAGCGCCAGCATCGGCGCGGTCACCGAGCACGGTGCCTACGCCAAGTTCAACGCAGACGTCGGCCGGGTGACGGCGAACGCTTATACCGGGCCGATGGCGCGCTTCGGCGCCGGCCCCGAGGCGGTGGCCGGGAAGATCTCGAAGGCGCTCACCGCCAGGCGCCCGGGCACGCGCTACAAGGTGACCCCCTCCGCGAGGGTGATGATTGGGACGCGCCGGATGGTGACCGACCGCATGTGGGACCGCCTCGTGCGCTCCCAGTACCCGCCGCCCAGGCCCGGGTCCTGAGGCGAGCGGCGGTTCCGGCGTAGGGTCGGGCGCATGGATGCGGGCCTCGCGGTCGCCGTCGCACTCGCGATCGGCTTCGCGGTAACCAACGGGCTGCACGACGCCGCGAACGCGATTGCGACCCTGGTGGCGACGCGCGCCGCCCGCCCGGGACAGGCGATCGTCCTCGCCACGGTCTTCAACCTGCTCGGCCCCTTCCTGGTCGGTGCGGCCGTCGCCGACACGATCGGCGGCATCGTCACCGTCTCCCCGTCGTCGAGCACCGAGGTGATCGGCTGCGGCCTCGCCGCGGCCGTCACCTGGAACCTGACCACCTGGTGGCTGGGGCTTCCCTCGAGCTCCGGCCACGCGCTCGTGGGCGGGCTGGTCGGGGCGGCGCTGGTGCAGGGGGGCGCCGACGCCGTCAACTGGGGCGGGATCGAGTCAGGCCGCCCCGTCGGCGTCCTCGGGACCCTGATCGCCCTCGCGATCTCGCCGGTCCTCGGCGGCCTCACCGCCCTGCTCGTGATTCGCGCCCTGCGGCGGCTGGCGCGGCGCCTGACCAGAGCGTGGGCCGGATCGGTGACGGCCGGCCAGTGGACGATGTCCTCGGCTTTGGCCTTCAGCCACGGGGCCAACGACGCGCAGAAGGCGGTGGGCGTGATCGCCGCGCTGCTGCTCGGCGCCGGCAAGATCGACTCGCTGAGCGCGCCCACCTGGGCGACGCTGGCCTGCGCCGCCGCCCTCACGATCGGCACAGCCTTCGGCGGGTGGAGGATCATTCGCACCGTGGGCCGTCGCATCTACCGCCTTCAGCCGATCGAGGGACTGGCGAGCCAGACCTCCTCGGCCGGCGTGATCTTCGGTGCCTCGCTGCTCGGAGCGCCCACCTCCACCTCCCAGGTCGTCGCCACCTCGGTGGTCGGGATCGGCGGGGGCCGGGGCCGGCTCCGCCACGTCAACTGGTCGGTCGTTCGCCAGATGGGGCTCGCCTGGCTGATCACGATCCCGGTCAGCGGAGCGCTCGCGGCGCTGGCGCTCGTCCTCTGGAGGTCGGTGTCGTGAGGAAGCGCCGCTGGTTCCTGCCGGACGCGCCCGATCTGGTCGGAGCGCTCGCCGGGCAGGCGGCCATCACTCTGGAGGGGATGGACGCCTTCGTCGCCTGGGCGAGCGGCGACGAGAAAGCAGGGGACTCGCTGCCTGAAATCGAGCACCGGGGGGACGCGGCGAAGCGCGACCTGCTCGATCAGCTCCGAGAAGCCTTCGTCACGCCCCTGGCCCCCGAGGACCTGTTCGCGCTGTCCCGCGGGGTCGACTGGATTCTCGACTACGCCCGGGATCTGGTCAGCGAATCCAGGGCGATGGGCAGCCCGCCCGACGAGGGCCTGGCGGAGATGGCCGGCAGGCTCAGGCAGGCGGTCGGCCATATCACGGTCGCGATCGGCCACCTCGACTCGGACGGGGACGCGGCGACCGCGTCCGCCGACGAGGCGATCCGCGCAGAGCGTCAGCTCGAGCACGCCTACTACCGCGGGATGGGCGAGCTGCTCCAGGTCGATGCCCGGAACGAGCGGATCTCGAGCCGCGAGCTCTACCGGCGCTGCGTGCGGATCGGCGACGAGGTGATCGACGTCGCGGAGCGGATCTTCTACTCGGTGGTCAAGGAGAGCTGACCCGGAGGTTTCAAGCCCGGCTGACCGGCGACGCAGAGACGGTCGCGGAGACGGGCGATCAGCCGTACGGGCCGCGGCGCGTCAGGCAGGACGCCCCGGCCTCGGCGGCGAGCCCGAGCGCGGCCTCCACCTCCTCCTCCGCGGCGAGGCCGTACGTGAGCGCCGCGGCGAAGGAGTCCCCGCATCCGTAGCTGTCCGCGATCGGGCCCGGCAGCGGCATCGCTTGCCAGGTTCCGCGCCGGCCCTCCTCGGTCTCGTAGCTGCCGCCCTCGGCGCCACGCGTCGCGACCAGCAGCGCCGGTCGCGGCTCGAGCGCCCGGGCGAAGGCGAGCTCGAGCTCGTCGCGGTCGGAGAACACCAGGGCGTCCAGCCGGATGCCGGCATCGGCGAGGACCCGCCCGGCACGCGGCGAGGCGACCAGCACGCGGCCGGCACGAGCCGCGCGCAGGGCGGTCCCGTCGCCCGCAGTCAGGTAGACGCCGTCAGCGCCATCCAGCCAGCTCCAGTCCAGCCTGTCCTCGCCCCGTGGCCCGAGACGCTCGCCGATCGTCGTGATCGTCCTCTCGCCGTGGGCGTCCAGAAAGGTGTAGGCGCGGCGGGTCGGGCCGCTTCGGGTCGCCGCCTCCACCTCGACGCCGAGCTCGCCCAGGCGCTTCCGCGAGCGGTCCGCGAGGTCGTCCTCGCCGAGGGCGGTGAACAGCTTCGCCCCGCCCGCCATCCGGGCGAGCTGCACCGCAGCCACCGCTCCGCCTCCCGCCGGCTCCTCAAAATCGCCATCGGCGTGGACGATCTCACCCGGCGCGGGGACGTGATCCCCGCGCACGAACTCGACCCACTCGACGTGTCCGACGACCGCCAGCTCCATCGGAGGCGGAGCTTGTCATCTCCGCTCCCTTAGTCTGGGTCCGACCCACTGGCCGAAAGGAGCCTGCATGTCGCCGGATGCCGGAACCGATGGACCCGTTCTCTTCGCCTACGACGGCTCCGATCAGGCCCAGGGCGCGATCGAGCAGGCCGGGCGGCAGCTTCAGGGAGACCGCAAGGCGATCGTCCTCTCGGTCTGGGAGCCGCTCGAGTCGGTCCCCTTCTGGGGCGCCCCGATGAGCACGGTGCCGGCGGAGATGGCTGAGCAGGTCAGGGACGAGGCCGAGAAGGTCGCCGCCGAGGGCGCGGAGAGAGCGCGCCAGGCGGGCTTCGACGCGGAACCGGCGGTGGTGGAGGGAGCCCCCGTCTGGCAGGGAATCGTCCATGCCGCCGAGGAAGAGGGCGCGGGGATCATCGTGATCGGCTCGCACGGCCGCAGCGGCGCGGCCTATCTGGCGATGGGCAGCGTCGCCACCGCGGTCGCCCATCACTCCAAGATCCCGGTGCTGATCTGCCGGCTTGACTCCTAGCGGAGGACCGATGGAGGAGCCCACGACCGCTTCGGCCCTGGCTGAGGAGCTCGGGCTCGGGGCCGAGGAGCACGAGCTCGTCGCGGCGCTGCTGCGCCTGGAGGTGACGCCCGAGCAGATCCGGGCGGCGGCCGAGCAGGGACAGCTCCAGACTGCCGTCTTCGAGGGCGTGCTCGATCCCGAGCGCGAGAGGCGAACCGTGAGCGCGGCCGAGATCGAGACGGACGGCGGCCTCTCGGCGGCCGAGATCCGCGCGACGCTTCGGGCCCAGGGACTCGCTCCACCGGCGGCGGACGAGCCCTACTTCACACCGGAGGAGGCAGACGCCTACCGGGAGCTGGGGCGGCTCCAGGACATCTGGCCCGCCGAGGTCCGTCAGGAGGTTGCCCGCGTGTATGGCCAGGCGCTGGGGCGGATAGCGCAGACCGAGCTGCATCTCTTCAGGGCCAGGGTCCAGCCGCTGCTGCAGGAGACCACCGGGACTCCACTCGAGTCCCTCAAGGCAGTCAGACAGGCGATGATCTGGCTGCTGCCCCTGGCGGACCCAGTGCTCCTGGGGGTCCACCGCCGCAAGCTCGAGCAGGAGATGACCCAGGCCGCGATCTGGGAGCTCGAGACCGAGGCGAGGGAGCCCATGCCGGCCACCGAGGTCTCGCTGCTCTTCTGCGACCTGCGGCACTTCACCTCGTTCGCGAATCTCCACGGAGACGCCGCGGCGCTCGAGGTGCTCGCCCGGTTCGGAGAGGCGGTCGAGGACAACCTCGGCGAGCACGGCCGGATCGTGAAGGCCCTCGGGGACGGCTACATGCTCGCCTACCCGGACCCGGACGCGGCCGTCACCAGCGTGCTGGAGATTCGGGCCGCGATGGGTGGAGAGGACCCATCCGTTCACGCGGGGCTCCACCATGGGCGGGCCGTGTTCCGCGAGGGGGACTACTTCGGCCGCGCGGTCAATCTCGCCGCCCGCCTGCTGGGCCGCGCCAGGGCGGATGAGATGCTGGCGACGGCCGCGGTCGCCGAGGCGACCGCGGAGCACGCCTGGCAGAGCCTGGGCGAGATGAAGCTCCTCGGGTTCCCCGACCGGATCGAGGTCTACGCGCTCGGTCTCCGGCGGAGCTAGGGAGAGGGCGGCGCTGCGGAGCGAGCGGCGGAAGTCATCCGACCTGCTCGCCGACGCCACTCTCGGCACCGCGGCCGGAGCCGTCAGTTGAGCCGGCTCCCCTGGGGACCACCAGGACCGGACAGGGAGCGCTCCGAATGACGGCGGTGGAGATCGCGCCGAGCAGGGCGCTCCGGACCGGCCCATAGCCGCGTGAGCCCACCACCAACAGATCGAGATCGGCTGCCAGGTCGCCCAGGACGGTGCCGGGATCGCCCTGCGTCAAGACCGCCTCGGCCCGGGTGTCGTCGCGCAGCACGGCCACCCCGCGCTCGAGGATGCCGCGGTACTGGCGCCGCAACTCCGCGGCGAGGCGCTCGGCGTCGGCGAACTCGGCCTTGAACTCGCTCGGCATGGGCGCGACCGTGATCACCTTCAGCTCCGCGGCGAGGGTCTGGGACAGGGACTCGCCGGCTGCCAGCGCGAGGCGGGCCTCGGCCGAGCCGTCATAGGCGACCCCGATCACACCGAAGCCAGCGTGCTCGCGGCCGGCGAAGCCGCGCGGCGCCACGGCCACCGCGCACGGAGCACCGCGCAGCAGGCTCTCGGCGACGCTGCCGGGGAGGATTCGACCAAGCTTGCCGCGGTGCGAAGATCCGACCACGATCAGGTCCGCGTCCTGAACCTCGGCGTACTCGTAGAGAGCCCGGGCGGCGGAGCGGCCACCCAATCCGCCGTCGAGGCTCGCCCGCGTGAACTCGCCGCTTCCCAGTGTTCGCTCGGCTCTGCCGAAGAGGCGCTCATCGAGCTGCTCGGAGAGCGCGCCCCCGGCGATCGCCTCCTCGAAGGGAACGTGGCTGCGGGGCAGGACGACGGCGACGTGGAGCTCCGCGGCATCGGCCTTCGCCAGCGCCTGCCCCAGGCTCAGGGCGTCACTCGCCTCCTCGCGGGAGTCGTATCCGACGATGACCTTCCTCATCTCATTGCTCCATCTCAATGACGAACCCAACCACCGCCGCTGCGGCGTCCAATCCGTACGCGCGGCTGGGCCGGTATCCGCGCTCACCACGTAGATCGGCCGCCTCCGCATCCGTACGCTTCCTGGATGGCTGAGAACGGCAGCCTGCCCGTACCGCTCGCGTCATGCTCGCTGGCCGTCTTCGCCCCCTCGCCGGCCGTGACGATCACCGTCGAGCCGGACCGCGGCAATGAGCCCGACATCCACCTGCACGCCGGAGGACAGGGCTTCTGGGTCGCGCGCATGGCTGCTCGGCTTGGCGCCGAGGTGAGCCTCTGCGTCCCCCTGGGAGGCGAGACCGGCACGGTGTTGAAGTCACTCCTGGCGGTCGAGGGGGTCTCCGTCCTCTCGGTCGACACCGAGGGCGACAACGGCGCCTACGTTCACGATCGCCGGGGCGGCGAGCGCGAGGTGATCGCGGAGACCTCCAGCCCGTCCCTGGCCAGGCACGAGCTCGACGACCTCTATGGCGTCACTCTCGCCGCCGGCATGGATGCAGACGCGCTGCTGGTGACGGGCCCACGCAACGAGGGCGTTCTGCCCGCCGACGTGTTCGAGCGCCTCTGCCGGGACCTGCGAACGAACGGCCGCCCCGTCCTCGCCGATCTCAGCGGTGAGCCGCTCAGCGCGGCGCTGCGAGGCGGCGTCGACTTCCTCAAGGTGAGTGACGAGGAGCTGGTCGCGGACCGGCGGCTCCACAGCCGGGATCGCCGGTCAACGGTCGGTGCGGTTCGGGACCTCCACGCGCAGGGCGCGGCGAACGTCCTGGCCTCCCGCTCCGCGGAGCCGGCGCTGCTGCTCGCGGGCGGCCGCGTCTTCGAGGTCCACGGCCCGCACTTCGCGCCCGTCGACGAGCACGGCGCCGGAGACTCGCTCTTCGCCGGGATCGGCGTTGGGATCGGGGCGGGGCTGCCGATCGAGGTCGCTGCCAGGCTCGGTGTCGCCGCCGGAGCGCTCAACGTCGCCCGCCACGGACTCGGAACCGGACAGATGCGGGAAGTGTCCAGGCTCGCCGAGGAGGTCCGGGTCGATCCGCTGCGGCCCGATCAGCTGGACGCCGACGACGAGACGTCGGCGGCTTCCACCGCTTCCTGAACCAGCGGCAGCAGCTCGTCCACGAGACCGGGCGTGCAGCAGATCGTGAACTCGGCGTGGGGCGTCCAGGCCGCGCCGCCGTGATCGAACGCCTTCGCTCCCGCCTCCTGGGCGATCAGGACGCCGGCCGTGACGTCCCAGGGGTGGCTCGAGAGCATCACGGAGACGTCGAGGCGGCCGGCGGCGAGCCAGGCCAGGTCGAGGCATTCGGAGCCGTGCACACGGACCCTGAGGCAACGGGGCACGAGACGCTCCATCAGCTCGCGATGGACCGGGTTCTCGACCTTGGCGATCGGCCCGACGGCGAAATCGGCGAAGCCGACAATCGCCTCGTGCAGGCCGGGCTTCTCGATCACGTTGATCGCATGGCCGTTCAGCGAGGCTCCCGTGCCGCGGCGCGCCACATAGCGCTCGCCGATCAGCGGCAGGTCGATGATCCCGAGGACCGGCTCGCCACCTTGGACCAGCGCGAGGGAGATTGCGCACAGTGGGCTTCCGCTGGCGAAGTTGACTGTGCCGTCGATTGGATCGAGGACCCACATTCCCTCGGCCGCGCCGTCGACTTCGCCCTCCTCCTCCCCGAGGAACGCGACCGCCGGTGCGACCTCGTGGAGCGCGGTGCGAATCGTCTCCTCGATCCTGAAGTCCACCTCGGTGGCGAAGTCGCGGTCGCCCTTGCCGATCATAGATCCGATGTCCTGCCGCCCGCGGCGAAGGAGCGTTGCCCCGGAGTCGACGGCCCGCTCGGCGGCTAGCAACAGGGCCGGGTCGAGGGTCATCCGGCATCCCCGGCGGGATTACGCCGCCGCAGCACCCAGCGGCGCAGCTCGTCCGCGCCCCAGACGATGAACGGGAACGGCACGGTGAAAAGCACCATGTGCGGCTCGAGTGCCGCCGTGTCGAGCAGCGACTGGAGCGGCGGCGCGTAGATGATCAGGGCCGAGAGAGCGAGCTCGAAGAGGATGCCCCAGAGCAGCAGGCGATTGGAGAACACGCCGATCGACCGCAGCGAGGCGTGCTCGGTTCGAGCCGCGAATGCCGTCCCGATCTGGCCCATGACCATGCCGAGGAAGGTCATGGTGGTCGCCTGCTGGTAGGCGTGGTGAAGCGAGTGGCCGGCGCCGGTGGGGTCGCCGAGCGACCAGCCGGCCCCGCCGAGGACGTAGAAGAACCCGGCCATCTGGAGGCCGGCGCAGATCAGCCCGAGGAACAGCCAGGCCCGGACGAGCATGCCCGGACGGATCACGCCCTCCGACCTCTCCCGGGGCGGCCGCTTCATGAGACCCGGCTCAGCCGGCTCCCGGCCAAGGGCCAGGGCAGGCAGCGTCTCGGTGCCAACGTCGAAGGAGAGCAGCTGCAGGACGGTCAGCGGTAGTGGGATTGCGCCGCCGCCGAGCGCGAAGACGACGAACGGCGTCACCTCCGGCGTGGCGTGGGCGAAGAGGTAGAAGAGGAACTTGCGGACGTTGTCATAGACCCTGCGTCCGCCCTCCACCGCCGCGACGATCGTGGAGAAGTTGTCGTCGGTCAGCACCATCGTCGAGGCCTCCCTGGCGACGTCGGTCCCGGACAGGCCCATCGCCACCCCGATGTCCGCGCGTCGCAGGGCCGGTGCGTCGTTGACGCCATCACCGGTCATCGCCACAACGCTTCCCTCCTCGCGCAGCGACTCGGCTATCCGCAGCTTCGTCTCGGGCGAGCTGCGGGCGAAGATCAGCTCCTCCCCGCCACGGAGCAGCGCGTCGAGCTCGTCGTCGCTCATCCGATCGACGTCCTCGCCGTTGATCACCGGCGATCCCTCACCGCCGATCCCAACACGCCTCGCGATCGCCGCCGCCGTCAGGCCATGGTCGCCGGTAACCACGATCACCCTGATCTGGGCCCGGTGACAACGCTCCACCGCGCTCGCCACCTCGGGCCTGGGCGGATCGATCATCGCCACCAGGCCCAGCAGGGTCAGATCCGACTCCGCCTCCTCTCGCTTCTCCGGGAGGCCGGCGTCGGGCTGGAGCCGGCGCTCGGCGACCGCGAGGATGCGGAGGCCCTCGCTCGCATAGCGGTCCACGACCCCCTCGACCTCGGCCCGCTCCTCCTCGCCAAGCGGACGAGCCTCCTCCCCCGAGCCGATCGAGCGACAGAGCGGAAGCACCGCCTCCGGCGCCCCCTTCGAATCCACCCAGAGTCCCCCGCCGCGATGGTCGACGGTCGACATCAGGCGCACGGCGGGATCGAAGTGGAAGAGGGCTCGCCGGCTGCGTTCCCGCTCCTCGACGTCGATCTCGGAGCCGACCCGGGCGGCGGCCTCGAGGACCGCCACCTCGGTCGGGTCCCCGGTGGGCCCATCCGCGCCGCCGTCGAGCCTGGCGTTGTTGCAGGCCGCCATCACGACCCCGAGCTCTCGCAGCGCCTCGGCCTCGCCGCCCGCGCCGCCCAGGTCGCGATCACCGTCCTCGAGGTTCCAGGCGCCAGCCGGCGTCCAGATCGCGGTGGGCCGCATCCGATTCTCGGTCAGGGTCCCGGTCTTGTCCGTGCAGATCACGTTCGTCGAGCCGAGCGTTTCGACCGCGCTCAGCCGCTTCACCACGGCGCCTCGCCTGACCAGGTCCCTCGCTCCGACCGCGAGCGCCAGGGTGATCACCGGCAGCAGCCCCTCCGGCACCAAGCCGACCAGGAGCCCCACGGCGAATACGACGGCGTCCCCGATCGAGAGCCCCGCCAGCAGGGTGGCGACCGGGATGAAGGCGACGGCTCCCGCCACGGCGATCAGGGCGATCAACCAGGCGACGCGCCGTACCTGCCCCTCGAGCGGCGACTCCTCCCGCTCGACGCGCTGGGAGAGCGTCGCGATCCGTCCCAGCTCGGTGTGCATTCCGGTCGCGTAGACCAGGGCGCGGGCCTCGCCCTCGACGCAATTCGTGCCCGAGAACACCAGGTCCCTGGCCTCCAGCGGTGGCACTCCGGTGTCGGCGATGGCGGCGTCTCGATCCACCGGTTCGGACTCGCCCGTGAGCGTCGACATGTCCAGCTCCAGCGCGCCCTCGAGAAGCCGCGCATCGGCGGAGACCCGCTCGCCCTCCTCGATCAGCAGCACGTCGCCCGGAACGAGGGCGGTTGCCGGTATCTCTTGCTCCCGGCCGTCCCGGACGACTCGCGCCTCGGAGGGCAGATACGCGGCCAGCGCCTCCACTGCCCGCTCGGCCTGGAGCTCCTGGACGAACGCGAAGATCGCGTTGACGAAGATCAGCACCACGATCGCGATCGCAACCGGCACGATTCCGGCGATCCAGGCGAGGGCCGCGGCGGCCCACAGCAGCAGCGCCAGGGGATGGGTGAACTGGCGAGCCAGGTCGCGGGCATGGCTGCGCCGCTCGCGCCGGCGGATCTCGTTCGGCCCATACTGCTGCAGTCGTCGCGCCGCCTCGCGGCTCCCCAGCCCGGCGGTCCGCGCCCCCAGATGCTGAAGGAGCAGGTCGAGCCGCTCTTCCGGATTCAGCTGTGGCTCCTCGGTCATCCTTCCGCCCGAATCACTCCGTGGACACGCGTGCCCTCTCGCTGTCTGATCAGCCAGCGGCGTAACTCGTCCGAGCCCCAGACGACGAACGGGAAGATCGTCAGCAAGAGCACGTAACGCGCGCTGAGTGCGGCCGTCCCGAAGACGTCCTGCAGCGGCGGCAGATAGACGAGCCCCGCGGCGAAGAGCAGCTCGAAGGCGATGCCCCAGAGCAGCAGAGGGTTCGAGAAGATCCCGATCTCGCGCAGCGAGGCGTGACTGGTGCGCGTCGCGAAGGCCGTCCCCACCTGGCAGGCGGTGATCCCGGCGAAGGTCATCGTGGTCGCCACCAGGTAGTCGTGATGGAGCGTCGACCCGGAGCCCGTGGCGTCGCCCCAGGACCAGCCCGCGTCACCGAGTACCAGGAAGAACCCGGCGGTGACCAGCGCCGCCTCGATCAATCCGAGCCAGAGCCAGGCCCGTGTGAGGATGCCGCGGTTGATGATCCCCTCCGACCGGGGCCGGGGCGGCTTTTCCATGATTCCCCGCTCGGGCGGCTCCCGCCCGAGTGCCACCGCCGGGAGCGTCTCGGTCCCGAGGTCGATGGCCAGGATCTGGAGCGCCGTGAGCGGCAGCGGGACGGCCCCGCCCGAGAGCGCGAAGATCAGGAACGGGATCACCTCCGGGGTGGCGTGGGCGAAGATGTAGGTGATGAACTTGCGCAGG
>DATGDO010000145.1:0-3266 GCA_035310805.1 Solirubrobacterales bacterium | reverse complement strand
GAGGCCGCCGGCGCCACCCGATGGATCAGCCCCATGCGAAGGGCCTCGTCGGCGCCGACGTTCCGCGAGGTGAGCAGCAGGTACTTGGCGGTCGCCAGGCCGCAGAGGGTGACGAGGCGCGCCGGTCCGACCGGCGCCCCGAGCTCAGCGCCGGGAAAGCGCATCCGCAGGTTCGAACCGCCGACACGCAGGTCGCAGGCGACCGCGATCTCAGCCCCGCCTCCGACGACCGAGCCGTGGCAGGCGGCGACGGTGGGCTTCGGGAAGGCCGTCAGCTCGTCGTAGAGCCGGGCGAAGAGCTCCATCCGCCGCACCCTGCCCTCCCCGTCCAGCTCCTCCCGGACATCGGCTCCGGCGGAGAGGCCCAGGTGGTCGTTGGAGGAGATCACCAGGACGCGGGCCTCGGCGTCCTCCCTCGCCCTCGTCAGATGGACGAGCAGCTCCTCGAGCATCTCGGTGTTGATCGCGTTCCGCGCCCTCTTTCGCTCCAGGCGGAGCAGGGCGATCCCCTTCTCATCGACCGTGTATCCGGTCAGCGCCATCAGGCCGCGTCCACGGATTCGGATTCCGGCTCGCCGGTGATCTCCTCCAGCAGCCGCTCTGTTTCATCGGCGGCGGCTCCGATCAGGAGCTCGACCTCGGCCCTGGGCTCGCGGAAGCGCGAGAGCACGTATCCGGCGACGACCTCGGGGTCGGTGCTCTCGGGCCGCCCCACGCCGCCGCGCACGCGCCAGAAGTCCCTGCCGCCCAGCCCCTGGCTGAGGCTCTTCAGCCCGTTGTGGCCCGCGACCCCGCCCCCGAGCTTGCTGCGCACCTCGCCGAACGGCACGTCGATCTCGTCGTGGATCGCGATCACGTGATCGAGGGGAACGCCGAGCTCGCCGCGCGCCGGTCCGGCGACCGAGCCGGAGTCGTTCATGAAGGTCTGCGGCATCAGGACCGCGACCCGGGGCCCTGCGGGTCCGGTGCGCCCCTCGGTGATCAGTCCGCCGAAGCGCTGGCGGGGCCTCGGCATCTGCCAACGGCGCGAGAGCTCGGCGGCGACGTCGAAGCCGAGGTTGTGCCGGGTGCCGGCGTACTGGTCACCCGGGTTGCCGAGTCCGACGATCAAGGCGTCCGCCCGCGAGTCACGGCCGTCGTCGCCGGAACGCCGCGACCGGCGGCGAAACAGAGACAGCGGCTACTCCCCGCCGGATTCGTCGCCGCCGCCCTCGCCCTCGGCGGCCTCCGCCTCGCCCTCGGGGGCCTCCTCGCCCTCCGGGGCCTCCTCGCCCTCACTGACGAGCTCGGCCTCCTCCTCGACCTCGGGCTCCGGCTCCTCCTCCACGCGGGGCGGGCTCAGGGTGGCGATCGTGATCTCCTCCGGCTCGTCGGCCATGAACTTGACTCCGGCCGGCGCGCTGACGGCTGCGAGCGAGATCGTGTCGTTGATCTCCATCTCGGAGACGTCGACCGCGATCTGCTCGGGGATCGCGGTCGGCAGCGCCTCGACGGTGATCTCACGGGTGACGTGCTCGAGCACGCCGCCCTCGCGCACGCCTGGCGCGTCGTCGGCGCCCTCGAGTTCGACCGCGACCTCCGCCTGGATCTCCTCGTCGAGGCGGACCTCGAGGCAGTCGAGGTGGATGACCTCGCCCCGGACGGGGTGATGCTGCTGCTCCTTGATCACCACCGGGACCGCCTTGGAGCCGTCGAGCTCGAGGTCGAGCAGCGTCTGGCCCTCGGCGAGGATGGTGCGGAGCTCGCGGGCCGGCACCTGGAACGGGCGGGCCTCGCCGCCCTGTCCGTAGACCACGCCGGGAACGAGGCCGTCCCCGCGCAGGCGTCGGGTCGCGCGCGACCCGAAGGTGTCGCGAGGCGAGACTTTGAGTGTGGGTCGGCCCTGTGCCATGTGACATGGCGCACCCGGCTGGACCCCCAGGCAGGCTACGCTCGGGCGCCAGGATAGAAAATGTCTGGAGCCCATGAGCAGCGACCGAGACACCGATCGAGATGAGCAGGACCGCGATGATGAGAGGGCGCGCGACAGCGCGACCCATGAGACGCCGGGCGAGAGCCAGAGCTGGGGCATAGAGATCCTGCGGGCTGACCTCAGCCGCCGGCCACCATCGAAGCCTCGCGAGCCCGAGCGTCAGGAGCGCAAGATCCCGCAGACGAGGATCGGGCGCTCGGCCAAGCTCGGTACGGCGATCGGCGGCCAGGCGAGCAGGTACGCCGGGACCGCCGCCGCCAACGTCATCCGCTCCGAGGAGAAGTCCCAGGAGCGTCTCGAGACGCGGCACCTGGAGACGGCCCTGAAGATGGCCTCGGTCCTCGGCGAGATGAAGGGCGCCGCGATGAAGATCGGGCAGATGGCCTCTTTCATCGACGTCGACTTCCTCCCGTCCGAGTACCGCGAGATCTACCAGGACCAGTTGGCGAAGCTGCGCACGCACGCGCCCGCGATGCCCTGGGAGAAGGTCAGCGAGGTCCTGGCCGAGGAATACGACGACCGGCCCGAGCGCTTCTTCGCCTCGATCGAGGAGGAGGCCTTCGCCGCCGCGTCGATCGGACAGGTCCACAGGGCGAGGCTTCACGACGGGACCAAGGTCGCCGTCAAGGTCCAGTATCCCGGGATCGCCGACGCGCTCGAGTCCGACGTCGCCAACGCCGGCATCCTGATCCGGCTGGCGAGGGCGCTGGCGCCCGGGCTCGACGCCAAGGCCGTCGCCTCAGAGCTGCGCGAGCGGGTGCTGGAGGAGCTCGACTACGAATTCGAGGCGCAGAACCAGCGCACCTTCGCCCGCGCCTACGAGAGCCACCCCTTCATCTTCGTCCCCAAGGTCCACTCCCGACTCTCGAGACGGCGGGTGATGGTCAGCGACTACGTCGAGGGCCGCGGCTTCGACGAGGTCAAGGAGCTCGAGCAGGACGAGCGGGACATCTTCGGCGAGATCGTCTTTCGCTTCTGCTTCGGCTCGGTCTACCACCTGCAGCACTTCAACGCCGACACCCACCCCGGCAATTACCTGCTGATGGAGGATGGGCGGGTCGCCTTCCTCGACTTCGGGATGACCAAGCGCCTGACGCCGCGGCAGATCCAGCTCGAGCAGCGGGCCGTGGACGCGGCCGGCCGCGACGACCCGGAGGGGCTGCGCGAGGCGCTCCACGATCTCGGCTTCGTCACCGACCCGAGTCGGGTGGACGCCGAGCGCCTGATGGAGCACGTGAAGATGGTCGGCGGCTGGTACATGGAGGACGCCGAGGTCCGGATCACGCCCGAGCGG
>DATGDO010000144.1:0-1777 GCA_035310805.1 Solirubrobacterales bacterium | reverse complement strand
GACCCCGAGAATAGAAAAGTCGCGCTGCTGATCCGGCTGGTCGACGAGCTGGTCGGCTTTCCGCGCCACCTCTCGCAGCACGTCGGCGGCTTCGTCATCGCGCGCGGGCAGCTGTCGCATCTGGTGCCGATCGAGAACGCGGCGATGCCCGAGCGCACCATCATCCAGTGGGACAAGGACGACCTCGACGCGCTGGGCCTGCTGAAAATCGACGTGCTCGCGCTCGGCATGCTCTCCGCGATCCGCCGTGCGCTCGATCTCGTGAGCGCCGTGCGCGGGCGGCCGTTCGCGATGAGCGACGTTCCGTCCGAGGACCCGGCGGTGTACGAGATGATCGGCCACGCGGATACGGTGGGCGTGTTCCAGATCGAGTCGCGCGCGCAGATGGCCATGCTGCCGCGCATGAAGCCGCGCCGCTTTTACGACCTGGTGATCGAAGTCGCCATCGTGCGCCCGGGCCCGATCCAGGGCGGCATGGTGCATCCCTACCTGCGCCGGCGCGAGCAGGTCGAGCCGGTCACGTATCCGAGCGAGGAAGTGCGCGGCGTGCTCGAAAGGACGCTGGGCGTGCCGATCTTCCAGGAGCAGGTGATGCAGCTCGCCGTCGTCGCCGCGGGCTTCACGCCGGGCGAGGCCGACCACCTGCGCCGCTCGATGGCGGCGTGGCGGCGGAAGGGCGGGCTCGAGCAGTTCGAGCGGCGCCTCGTCGAAGGCATGCGCGAGCGCGGCTACCAGGAGGACTTCGCCCGGCAGATCTTCATGCAGATCCAGGGCTTCGGCGAATACGGCTTTCCCCAATCGCACGCCGCCAGCTTCGCGCTCCTGGTCTACGTCTCCGCCTGGCTCAAGTGCCACGAACCGGCGGCCTTCGCCTGCGCGCTCCTGAACAGCCAGCCGATGGGCTTCTACGCCCCCGCCCAGATCGTGCAGGACGCGCGCCGTCATGGTGTCGAGGTGCGGCCGGTCGACGTGCTGGAAAGCGAATGGGAGTGCACGCTGGAAAACCGCCCCTCTCCCCAACCCTCTCCCCGGAGGGGAGAGGGGGAGGGTTGCAGCGGAGAGCGCTGGGGGGAGGGAGAGCGTTTCGGCGGAGAGAGGGAAGCCGCGACCGCAATCCTCCCAACCCCCTCTCCCCCAAGGGGAGAGGGCTGGGGAGAGGGGGAATGCCCGAGCCAAGCACACAGCGCCCCCTCTCCCCTCCGGGGAGAGGGCCGGGGAGAGGGGAAGCGCCCCCAAGAGGGGGAGGAGCCAAGCGGGAACCAGGAACCCCTCTCCCCGGCGGGGCGAGGGGAGAAGACGCCTCACGTGCGAAGCACACCCGCCCTCCGCCTCGGCCTGCGCATGGTCAACGGCTTCTCGCTCGAAGGCGTCGCCCGCCTCACTGCCGCGCGCGCGCAAAGGGCCTTCGACAGCGTGGAGGATCTCGCCGCGCGCAGCGGCATCGACCCGCGCGACCTCAAATGCCTCGCCGCCGCCGGCGCGCTCGCCAACCTGGCCGGCCACCGCAGGCAGGCCTACTGGGACGTCGCCGGCATCGAGCGCGCGACGCCGCTCGCCATGGGGCACGTCAAGGAAGCACAGCCCGATCTCTTCCCTCTGACCGAAGGCCAGGACCTGGTCGCCGACTACGCGAGCCTCGGCCTCTCCCTCGGCCGCCATCCGCTCGCGCTGTTGCGCGACCGGCTGCAGCGCGACCGGCTTCTCACCGCCGAAGAACTGAGCCGCCTGCCGCACGGCCGCCTGGTGCGCGCCGCCGGCCTCGTCATCAACCGCCAGC
>DATGDO010000143.1:0-5719 GCA_035310805.1 Solirubrobacterales bacterium | reverse complement strand
GAGGCGGCCGGGGCGCTCCTGGGCATCTCGTTCGAGGAATCGGGGCGCATGCCGGCCGAGGAGTGGAGTCACGCGCTCGGTCCGTTCGGCGAGGACGGCAAGCCGATCCCGATCGAGGAGATGCCGACCACCAGGGCCCTGCGCCGCGGACGACCCGCGCACGGGGCCTTCACGGTGCGCTCGGTCACGGGCGAGAAGCACGAGATCGAGTCAACGGCGCTCCCGATCGTCACCGAGGGCGGGCACGAGGGCGCGATGATCTTCTTCTGGACCCGCACCAACAACTCGCCCGGCAGGGGTTAGACCGCTATAGGCTCGGGCATGAGAAGGAGACGGTGAGACGCAGATGAAGCTCAAGGTGTGGGGGGCACGAGGCTCGGTACCGGCGCCGGGACCGGAGATGAATCGCTACGGCGGCAACACCTCGTGCGTCGAGCTCGAGCTCTCCGATGGCTCCACCCTGATCATCGACGCGGGCACCGGCATCCGCAGCCTCGGCGTCGGCATCGCGAACAGGCTGCCGAAGCTCAACGTCCTGCTCACCCACCTCCACCTCGACCACATCCAGGGCCTGATGTTCTTCGCCCCCTGCTTCCGGTCCGAGTCCGAGATCACGATCTGGGGGCCCTCCTCACCGGAAGCCTCGCTCGAGGAGCGAATCGCGCGCTACATCTCCGCCCCCCTCTCCCCCGTCGAGATCCGCGAGTTGCCCTGCGCCGTCGACTTCAAGGACACGCCCGCCAGCGAGTGGGAGATCGGCCCGGCAAAGATCCGCGCGGAGGCCGTCACCCACAGGGGCCCGACCCTGGGCTACCGGATCACCGACGGCCCCACCACGCTGACCTACATCTCCGATCACGAGCCGGGGCTCGGGACCCCGGTCGAGACGCTCGAACGGGAGTGGATCTCGGGCTTCGAGCTCGCTCACGACACGGACATGCTGATCCACGACTGCCAGTACACCGACGAGGAGTACCCCGACCACGTCGGCTGGGGGCACTCGCGCCTCAGCGACACCCTGTCCTTCGCCCGCCGGGCGGAGGCGCATCGCCTGCTGCTCTTCCATCACGACCCGCTCCACTCCGACGACTTCCTCGACCGATTCCAGGACGCGGCCCGGGTGCGCTGGGCGGAGCTCGGCGGTCCCGACGGCGCGGTGGAGATGGCTGCCGAGGCTCAGGAGATCGAGATCGGTGCATCCGCCGAGGTCGGCGTGATCACCTAGAGCGGCGGGGGCCGGTCGGCCCAGGGGCGCTCGGCCTCGAGCTGCGCGGCGATCGAGATCAGCGTCGCCTCGTCATTCGGGCGGGCGACCAGCATCACCGAGCGGGGCAGGCCGGCGTCCGTGAAGCCGGCGGGAATCACCGCCGCCGGCTGGCCCGTGTAGTTCCAGGCCGCGCCGTACGGATAGACGTTGCTCATTCCGTAGATCGTCCGCAGCGCGCCCTTGCCGCGCCAGCGGCCGACCTCGACCGGGGGCTGGGCCGTGGCCGGGGTGATCAGCAGGTCGTAGTCGCGCCAGAGTCCCTGGATGCGGGCCGCGGCGCCCGGCATCCGGTCGCGGACCTTCGCCAGCCGACGATCGCTGACCAAACCGCCGATCCGCACGAAGCCCTGGGTCTGGGCGGAGAGCCGGTCGGGGTGCGGCAGCGTCAGCGCCTCGTCGCGGATGCCGCGCAAGTAGAGCGGATAGAAGTCCGTGGTCAGCCGCCCGTAGCTCGGCGCGGCCTCGGTCACCTCGTGCCCGAGCGATCGCAGCAGGCCGACGGTCTCCTCGTAGGCCGAGATCACCTCGTCCGCCTTCGGCACCGGGAACACCGTCTTGGTCGTGCAGGCGATCCGAAGCTTCCCGGGTCGCGTGCGGGCCGCCTCGACCAGGGGACGTTCGAGCGGCGGCGGGGACTCGAAGTCGCCCCTCTCGGCGCCGCTGATCGCGTCCAGGTAGAGCGCCGTGTCCATCACCGTCCGGCTCACGCAGCCGGAGACCGAGAGGCCGTACCAGTACTCGCGGGCGGGTGAGAGCGAGACCCTGTTGCGCTGCGGCTTCAGCCCGAACAGGCCGCAGTAGGCCGCCGGGTTGCGAATCGACCCAGCCCCGTCGGTCGCGTGGGCGATCGCGCACATCCCGGCCGCCGTCGCGACGCCGCTGCCGCCGCTCGAGCCCCCGCAGGTGCGCGAGCGGTCCCAGGGGTTGCGCGTGTCCCCCCAGGTCGGGCTCTCGGTGAACCCGTAGATGGCGAGCTCGGGCAGGTTGGTCTTGCCCAGGATGGCCGCCCCCGCGTCCCGCAGCCGCCGGACGATCAGGCCGTCCTCGGCCGCCGGGTCGCCGTAGGCCGCGGTGCCGTAGGTGGTCACCTCGCCCGCGTAGTCGACGTTGTCCTTGATCGCGACGGGAACCCCGAGGAGCGGGGCCTGATCGCCCTTGGCGAGCCTCTCCTCCGCGCGCTTCGCGTCGGCGCGCGCCTGCTCGGCGAGCACCACGCGGTACGCGTTCAGGCTGGGCTCGATCCGCCCGATCCGCTCGAGGTAGAGCTCGACCAGCTCGGTGGGCGACACCTGTTTGGAGCGGACCATCTCCGCGATCCTCGCCGCGCCGGCGAAGGCGACGTCGTCGGTCATCAGCCGCAACGCTACCCGTCGGCGTGGGTGGCGAACCTGGTGCGGCGCCTTGATCAGGTATTCGGCGACAGGACCCGCTGGCCGATGCGCTAGATCTTGCAGGTGGCCAGGCCGCGCTTCTCGAGGTAGCGCTGGTGGTAGCCCTCGGCGGGCCAGAAGGTGCCGGCCGGGACGATCTCGGTGGCGATCGGCCTGCGGTGCTTCTCCTGCTCGCGCTCCGCAGACGCGATGGCCTCCTCCTCCTGGCGCGGGTTGTGGAAGAAGATCGCGCTCCGGTACTGGGTCCCGACGTCGGGGCCCTGCCGGTTCACCTGGGTCGGATCGTGGAGGCCCCAGAAGACGTCGAGCAGCTGATCGTATGAGATCTCGTCGGGATCGAAGGTGACCTCGACGGCCTCGGCGTGACCGGTCCGGCCGGTGCAGACGTCCTCGTAGCTGGGCCGCTCGGTCCAGCCACCGACGTAGCCCACAACCGCGTCCTTGACGCCGTCCGTGTTGCGGAACTCGACCTCCACCTGCCAGAAGCATCCTGCTGCGAATGTGGCGGTCTCGTACAAGTCCACTCTCCTTGCTTTCGGGGTACCTCACAGTCCATCGTAGGCCTGCGCCGTTACGTGGCCGCGGGGCTCATCCCGGCGGCGGCGACCGGGTCCACGGCATGAGCGCCTCGCGGATCCGCCTCCAGCGCGTCGTGCCCATCGCCTTGGCGACGAGCTCGCGATCGTGGTCGTAGGTGAGCAGCTCGTCGGCCTCGGTGCGGGTCAGCCAGCGGAGCTCGTCGACCTCGTCGTGCGCGTGGAACTCGCCCTCGATCGGATCCATCAGCCAGTAGCGCACCAGCTTCCTGCGCAAGTTCCTGTCCAGGTAGGAGACCGGAGGCAGCTCGGCCCGGGCCTGGCAGCGATAGCCGGTCTCCTCCTCGACCTCGCGCAGAGCGGCCTCGCGCCATCCCTCCCCGTCCTCCAGCTTTCCCTTCGGCAGCGACCAGTCCCCGTACTTCGGCCGGTGGATCACCGCGACCCTGGTCTGCCCGCTCCCGTCCCGCCTGAGCAGGACACCGCCGGCCGCCGAGACGTCCGGCTTCCCTTCGCCGATCCGGAAGGTGTCGCGAGCCATCAGCCCGGCAGCGTAAGGAACCCGGCGTTCGGATCCGGCGCCGTCGGTCCATCCGGGCCACTCGCGAGCATCCGGACATGCTCCTCGCCAGGATCGTCTGCTCGGACCGCCGCTGCACCGAGGAGCTCGAGGTCGCGGTCGAGACGCTCGACGAGCTCGACGGCTTCGTCTGCGAATGCGGCCACGGGTTCGTCCTCATGGAGGTCGCCGAGCTCCGCGAGAGCGGCGCGTCGGTCGTCTCCCTGCCGGACCGGCGCTCCGCGGCCGAGCGGCGCGCGGCCTAGGAACCACACCTAGCTCGCGGCGAACCGCCTCAGCGCCTCCTTGCCGCCCCCGACGATCGGGTCGCCGTGGGCGAAGAGCAGGTTGTCGAAGTCGCGATCGAGCAGGCGGGAGTAGGACTCCCGCAGCCCCGCCTTGACCCCCTCGGGATCGTCGCCGAGCAGCCGGTCCGGCACGAAGGCCAGCTCCTCCCCGTAGTGCATGATCCCGTCCGCGACCAGGAGCGCGCCGGGGTCCCGGATCAGCAGGGCGGCCTCGTCGGGGCAGATCGCGCCGACCTCGAGGGCTTCGATCCCGGGCGCCACCTCCGTGCCGAACTCGAAGCCCTGCACGTCGGGGCCGTCCTCGAACTCGTGCAGGCCGGGCTTGGAGCACTCGATCGTGCAGCCCAGCTCCTCGGCGAAGCGCTCCGCGTGGCGCAGGTGATGGCGGTTGCTGAGCAGGATCCGATCCGGTGGCCGATCGCGAAAGGCGTCCATCCCCTCGTCGGGCGGCACCAGCGGATCGAACAGGGCGCCGGAAGCCGGCACCCAGTGCGAGCTCACCTGCGTGTGGATCCTCGGGTGCTCGGCGGTCCAGTGCCAGACGCCGGGCAGGACCTCGTTCATCAGATCCACTCCAGGATGACGCCGAAGACCAGCACGGAGACGATCACGATCGCAGCCATCGCGCCGACGATCCGGAGCCGCGAGCGATCATCCGGGCGATCGTAGACGTAGCCGGCGATCAGGAAGAACCAGAGGTAGCCGAAGATCACGATCAGGGGGACGCACGGGAAGTTCCACCACCAGTAGTCCCAGTGGAAGTAGCCGGTCCCGTGCAGCAGGACCTCGACGAAGGTGGCGAAGATCGAGAACCCGAGCCCGATCGTCAGCCGGTTCGGCATTCCGAGCAGCCTCGTCCTCGGGTCGGGCGGCAGTGTCTTGGCGTAGATGACCCCCGAGATCGCGAACATCAGCGAGATCTCGATCGTCAGGCCGATCAGGATCAGGTAGGCGGTGTCCCCGGTGACCGTCCAGAGGGCGGCCCGATGCGAGAAGTGGAGGATCAGCGAGTTGGCGATCTCGTTGATCCAGTCGGCGAGCCAGAGCGCAACGCCGGCGAGGACGATGTCCCAGCGCCCCCGCTCCACCTCAACCGCGTAGACGTAGAGGACCAGCGCCAGCAGGGTCACCACGTACCACTTGAACTGATGCTCGTCCCTGAGCAGGTGCTGCGCCCGCAGCGTGAAGTCGGTCACTGCCGTGATCGGCACGCCGCCGACTCTATTCATACGATCGCTCCGTGCGGACGCTCGGCATCGACCTCGCGGCGCAGCCGGCCAACACCAGCGCCTGCGCCATCGAATGGGCCACGGGCGTCCCCGTCGTCTCCGATCTGCGCACAGGGCTCGACGACGGCGCCCTCCTGGAGGCGATCTCCGGCGCCGACAAGGTCGGCATCGACGCCCCGTTCGGCTGGCCCGATGAGTTCGTCGATGCAGTTGCCGCCCACCGGAACCGGGCGGGCTGGCCGGGCGCCGGCGAGGACCAGGACCTCTACCGCTTTCAGCTCAGCTTCCGGGCCACGGACCGGCGGCTGATCGAGCGGGGCGCCCGCCGGCCTCTCAGCGTCTCGACGGATCTGATCGGGGTCGTCGCGATGCGCTGCGCGTACCTGCTGGACCGGCTGGCGGCTTGGGGGCAGCCGGTGGACCGCGCCG
>DATGDO010000142.1:0-5140 GCA_035310805.1 Solirubrobacterales bacterium | reverse complement strand
CGGCCGGCGATCTCGCTCATGGGCGCGAGCAGCGGCAGCCGCCCCTGGGAGTCCTCCACGGTCTCGTAGGCGACGCAGGTGGCGCCGCTGTCCTGAAGGCCCCCAGTGAGCTCGGGCGCCGGGGCCAGGTGGAGGAAGGTGAACAGGGTGTGCTCCGCCCGGAGCATCTCGACCTCGCCCGGCTGGGGCTCCTTCACCTTGAGGATCATTTCGGCAGCGTCGAAGACAGCCGCCCCGTCCGGCAGGATGCGCGC
Organism: Solirubrobacterales bacterium; assembly: GCA_035310805.1. Lineage (GTDB taxonomy): Bacteria > Actinomycetota > Thermoleophilia > Solirubrobacterales > 70-9 > DASUPK01. The sequence continues at coordinate 4,886 of DATGDO010000142.1, read as the reverse complement.
CCCCTGCGCCTCATAGGCTTGGTCCGAGATGGCGCTGCCCTCGCCGGCCCCCTTCTGGATCAGCACCGCGTGGCCATGCTCGGCCAGCTCGCGGGCGCCGGCCGGAGTCAGGGCGACGCGGTACTCCTCCTCCTTGATCTCCGTGGGGACCCCGACCTTCACCTGGCCGACCCCTCCCGTAACGATTCGGAGTGCAGGCGGGACGTGAACTCGAAACGCACCCCGCGGCTTTCGAGCTCGGCGAACATCCGCTCGGGATCGATGCAGCGCTCAGGTGGCAGCGCGCCCCTGGCCGTGATCTCTCCACGGGCCAGCAGGCGGGTCGCGGCCGCCGCGACGGAGCCGGTGGAGATCACCCCGCCGCCAAGCTGCCAAGAGGGATTGGCCGGGGTGAAGCTCGCCGCGCGCACCATCCTCCCGCCGCCGACCACCTCGACGACGTGCGCGGAGACGGTGTTGGGCGAGGGCGGAGAGGCGGCACGCGCCGCCTCGGCTACTCGCTCCTCGCTCGCCGCCGCCAGCTCTTGGAGCAGCTCGAGTACCTGCGGCGAGAGCGAGAGCGCGAAGGTGACGTGCTTGGCCCCAAAGCTGTCGCCGAAGGTGAGGACCTCGGAATGCAGTGTGAAGATCGTCTCCGCCTCACCGACAGGGTCCCCGAAGTCGACCCGCGGGCCGGCCTGCATCGGTTCAAGCTCTCGCGGCCGGCCGTCGATCAGGGCGATTGGGGGCCTGCTGATCTCGGCGATCAGGGTCCGTACGGCGTAGGGGAAGGCCATCCCGCCGGGGGGATCCAGGTCCCTGCCCGCCGCGGCGACCGAGACCGACTCCGCTTCGCCGCCGAGCTCACGGACGGCGCGGGCAGCCATCAGGTTGGTCTTGCCGGGCGCCGAACCCGCGCCCAGGATGGCGATTCGGCCGCCCTGCTCGAAGCGCGAGCTGTACTCGAGTTGCCTGGCGGTGACGTGGTAGAGGCCCCCCAGGTCCATGTAGTGGCAGCCGACCTCGAGGCAAGCCTCCATCGCGGCGAGGTTGACCGGATAGTGAGCGGAGTTGATCAGCACGTCAACTCCTGCGAGCCGCTCAGCCAGATTGGAGTTCGCGTCCGCCTCCCCGGCCTCGGCCTTGCCGCCCCCGTGCTGGACCGCCACCGCCTCGGCGCGGCGAACGTCGAGGTCGAGCAGGCGCATGGCGGTGACCTCCTGGGACTCCGCCAAGTCCCTGACGATCGCCGGCGCGATCGTTCCCCCGGCCCCCAGGACCGCCACCCTCACGCAATCAGCTCCCTCGCCCGCAGCGCCAGCCAGAGCTCGACCCGATCGTTCGCGCGACTCAGGTCCCGGCCGGTGAGCTCCTCGATCCGCTTGATCCGGTAGCGCAGGGTGTGACGGTGGCAGTAGCAGTCGCCCGCGGCCCGCTCCCAGTGCCCGTTGCGGTCGATGTAGGCCTCGAGTGAGCGGAGCAGCTCGTTCGCGTAGCGCTCGTCGCTGCTCTCGATCGGCCCGAGCACGGAATCGCAGTAGAGGCGCAGCGCCTCGGCATCCTGCACCGAGAGCAGCAGGGTGAAGACTCCGAGGTCGCGGTGCGAGGCCACCTCGGGGGCGGCCCCGTTGGCGAAGCCGGTGGCCTCCAGCGCGCACCGCGCCTCGTGAAATGAATGGCGAACCCGCTCCGTGGGCATGGCGCGGCTGGTGGCCGCCCGGGTCGAGCCGTGGGAGCTCTCGAGCGCCAAGCGGGCCATGGCTGCGAGATCGAGCGGATCCCCGTTGTCGCCGTCGACCACCGCACAGAGCAGCTCCCTCCGGCCCGCCGCGTGGGGAGCCACCACCGCCGGGCGGTTCTCGCTCGCCAGGTACTCGGCGAGGGTCGGCTCCGCGGCGGCAGCGTCCCCGAGCTCGAAGGCCAACACGGCAGCCCGGTCACCGATTCCGAAGGGCGCCAGGCGGTCGCGGATGTCGTCGGGGGCGAGGCGCCCCGAGAGGGTGGCGGCGAGCACTTCGCCCGAGAGCCGGCGCTCGGTTTCCCGAGCCACCCGGTCGCGCATCAGCTCGAGGGCCACGACGATCGCGGCCTGCTGGACGCAGAGCCGCTCAAAGTCCCCAAGCTCGCCGGAGCGCCGGACGACCACCAGCCATGCCTCGGCGGCCCCGCCCCTGGGCGACACCGGGTGGGCGAGCGTCCGACCTCGGAGGTTCCGGTCCGACGGTACGAAAGAGGCGGCTGCCGCCGCGCGCGGCTGCACCTCCGTGCGGATCGCGTCGAGCACCTCCATCGAGAGGTTTCGGCCGCCGTGGGCGAGAACCTCGCCCCGCGCGTCGAGGACCACCGAGCTGCCCCCGACCGCAGCCGCGATCTCGCGGGCGATCTCGTCCAGGCCGCCGCCCTGGAGCACGAGCCGCTCGAGACGCTCGTTGACTGCGATGCCGCGGGAGAGCACGTCGTAGTGCTCGTTGACGAGCCGGCTGAAGGCAACCTCGGTGATTGCGATGAAGGGGGTCTCGTAAGGGACCTCGAAAACCGGGAAGTCCGCCTCCTCCGCCTCCGCCAGCAATGCCTTGGGTACTTTGGCGTGGTCGAACCCGACGCCGAAGCCGAGACCGGCGACGCCCGCCTCCGCCAGCAGCCGGACGAACTTCCGCTGCGGCTCCGGGGAGTCGAGCCGGATCCCGGTGGTCAGCAGAAGCTCTCCGCCCGAGAGCCAAGGTGTCGGGTCGAGCAGTTCGGTGATATGCACCCAGCGGATCTCCCGCTCTCCCGCATCCGTTTGGCCGGCCGCGAACTTGAGGCCAAGCTCAGTGGTGAGGCTCTCGACGGTGAGCATCCGATTCAGCGACATACGCGTCGCGACGCCTCTTCGAGGACGGGCCGGAGCACGTCCACGATCTCCTCGAACTGCTCCGTGTCCGCGATCAGCGGTGGGGCGAGCTGCACGACGGGATCGCCACGGTCATCCGCGCGGCAGATCAGGCCTTGCCTGTAGAGTGCGCCCGAGAGGTAGCCTCGCAGCAGGGCCTCGGACTCATCGTCCTCGAGCGACTCCTTCGTCTCCGGATCCCTGACCAGCTCGATCGCCAAGAAGTAGCCGTCGCCGCGTACGTCCCCGACGATCGGGATGTCGTAGAGCGACTCCAGGGCGGCCCGGAACTCACCCTGCTTCGCTCGCACGTGGCCGCAGAGATCCTCCCGCTCGAAGACGTCCAAGTTCGCCATCGCGGCCGCGGCCGCCACCGGATGCCCGGCGAACGTCGAGCCGTGGGCGAACATCGCGGTGCCCTGCGCGAAGGGCTCGAAAACCTCGTCGCTGACGATCATCCCGCCCATCGGGACGTATGCCGACGTCAGGGCCTTGGCGACGGTGATGATGTCCGGCCGGTAGCCGTAGCGCTCGCAGCCGAAGTAATACCCGAGCCGCCCCCACGCGCAGATCACCTCGTCGGAGATCAGCAGCACGTCATGGCGGTCGCAGATCTCGCGCACCCGCTGGAAATAGCCCTCCTGCGGCGGAATGCAGCCGCCGGCGTTCTGCAGCGGCTCGAGGATCACCGCGGACACGGTCTCAGGCCCCTCGAACAGGATCCTCTCCTCGATCTTGTCCGCGGCCCAGAGCGGGTCGCGGTCAGCCGGCCAGCGGTAGCTGTCCGTGTTCGGGACGTGGACGCCGCCCGGTGCAAGCGGCTCGAACTGGCTGCGGAGGCTCGGGATGCCGGTGGCGCTGAGCGCCCCCAGGGTGGTGCCGTGGTAGGCGATCTCGCGAGCGACGAACTTCGTCTTCTGGCTGTTGCCTCTGATCCGGTGGTAGTTGCGCGCCAGCTTGAGCGCCGACTCGACCGCCTCGGAGCCGCTGTTGGTGAAGAAGACGCGATTGAGGTTCCCGGGCGCGAGTGACGCGATCCGGGTGGCGAGCTCGATTGAGCGCGGGTGTGCATAGCTCCACACCGTGATGAAGTCGAGCTTCCGAACCTGGGCCGCCATCGCGTCGCCGAGCTCCGTCCGCCCATGTCCCGAGTTGACGCAGAAGAGCGCTGAGAGGCCATCGAGGTAGCGCTTGCCGTGGTCGTCCCAGACGTAGCAGCCCTCGCCCCTGACGATGATCGGCACCTCGTGCTCGGGCCCGAAGGAGCCCATGCGCGTGAAGTGCATCCATAAATGGCGCTGGGCCTGCTCCTGGAGCACGCTCGCCTCGGCCTTGGCATGTTCCGGGGCGCTTATGGATGCCATCCGTCTCCTCCGATCTCTAGCCTCACCGTACAACGCTACCCGCCTCCGCTGGGCTCGACAAGCGGAATTGTGTGAAATCAGGCTCGTGAGGCTTGTACAAGCTGTACAAGGTGAAACCCGGCTTTTTGGGCTTTCGCCCCTTGCGACGTTCCGTCGCGCCTCCTACGCTTGACGCACCACGGTGGCCAACCGTGGGGGAAGGAAAGAGAATTTGGAGCGCGCGTCAAGCGGAACGGTAGGCTCCGGTCCGGAGACGACCGGAGTGACTGACGCAAGAGGACGTGAGCAGCCCGCGGGATCCACTCCGTCGGTGGAGCTGCGCTCGGTGACGAAGCGATTCGACGAGGTGGTCGCGGTCGACGACGTCGACTTGGCAATTCATCGGGGCGAGTTCTTCACCTTCCTCGGCCCGAGCGGATGCGGGAAGACGACGACTTTGCGCATGATCGCCGGATTCGAGGAGGTGTCCGCTGGGCAGGTGCTGATCGACGGCGCCGACGTCGCCCACCTTCCCGCGCACAAGCGCCCCACCAACACGGTCTTCCAGAGCTACGCGCTCTTCCCTCACCTGAGCGTCAAGGAGAACGTCGCCTTCGGGTTGCGGAGGAAGAGGGTCGAGCACCACGAGATCGACCGTCGGGTGCACGAAGAGCTCGAGCGAGTGGGTCTCG
>DATGDO010000141.1:0-6513 GCA_035310805.1 Solirubrobacterales bacterium | reverse complement strand
GACGTCAACCTCAAGGGCACCCTCTACACCGCGGCCGCGACGCTGCCACATCTGATCGCCTCCGGCGAGGGGGACTTCATCTCCCTCGCGAGTGTCGCCGGCCTCCGCGCGCTCCCCGGCGAGGCCGTCTACAACGCGTCGAAGTTCGGCCAGCTGGGCTTCACGCGCGCGCTCGACCACGAGTTGCGCGAGCGGGGCGTGCGCGCCACCTGCATCTGCCCCGGCGGCGTCAACACCGACTTCGCAATCGGGACGGGCCGCGAGGAGGGCGACGCCGAACTCGAAGGACTGCTGACCGCGGACGAAGTCGCCGAGGTCATCCTGTTCACGGTCACGCGGCCCAGGCGGATGCGGATCCTGACGACCAGCTTCCGTCCCGTGACCGAGGCCTCCTGGGGCTGAGACCACCAACGCGGTCCTGGGGGGACTCCTGCGAGCGCATGCTCGGGGCGCCCGGACCGCCGGCGGGATGTTCCGGTTGCGGTGCACCGCCGTCTCGGCGGCCGAGTCGATCCGCACGTCATCCACGGCGGGGTCGCTCCAGCTGGCCATCACGCTGACGTCGAAGGCCGCGTCGGCATCGAGGCGGCGCGCGATCACGGCCGGTGCCGGTCGATCAGCAGGTCGAAGCAGAGGCGCGCCCGGTCGTACTCGTGGTCGCCCGGCTCCGCTCGACCTTGTGCGGGTCAGGATCGGCAAAGACCTCGTCCCAGCCCTCCGGGGTGAGGTGCCGGGCACCACTTTCGCGCCCACGTCCCGCGTGAGTCCGAAGCGGTCCACCGCATCGCCACGCCGCCGGTGACCAAACGGAGCGTCTAGGACGCGGAGGCGACGTGCACCTTCGCGGGGAATGTAACCCCCTCGTCGCCCGCGAAGGGCTCGACGAACTGCACGATCTCCGTCCGCACCGCCTCGAGCTCGTCCTCGTCGAGGCGCTCGAGCACCATCGCGATCGCCCCCGCAGCGTGCACCAGGAAGTCCCAGTAGTCCCCGGCGTCGACGAATCGGAAGCTGAACGAGACCTCGTCGATACGGGGCTCGCCGAACCCGGCTCCGGTGATCAGCGCCCCCAACCGGTCGACGTCGGCGAGCGCGAGGATCCCCGGCGCCCCGGCCTCGGGCGTCGGCATGTGACCGCGCTCCTGAAGGACGTGCGAGGGCCTCGCCGCCCAAGGGTTGTCCTCGGCCGACGCGAAGACGGCGCAGGAAAGGCGGCCGCCATTCCTGAGCACGCGATGGGTCTCGCGCAGCGCCGCGCCAGGATCGGCCATCAGCATGTAGCCCCAGCGACAGAGGACACCGTCCACCGCCCCGTCGGGCAGATCGAGCTTCTCCGCATCGAGCACGCGGCACTCGACGTTCTCCAGACCGAGCCTGACCGCCTGACGCTCGGCCGCCTCGACCATCGCCTCCGAGAAGTCACTGATGATCACCTGGCCTTCCCCGACAAGCGGCGCCGCGGCAAAGCCCGCCACGCCGGTCCCCGCGGCGAGGTCGAGGATCGTCTGCCCGGGGGCGGGCTCGAGTCGCTCGAGCATCCGCTCGGTCACCGGCCGCGCCGCCTCCTCGAAGTAGGCGTGCCGCTGATCCCAGCCGGGCGCCATCGCCGTCCATACGGCATGGCTAGCCCGCTTGAAGTCGGCGGTCTCCATTCCGCTCCAACCCTACGGAATCAATCCGCTCGCCGAGATTTTGGACACGCAGGCGACCTCCATCTCTCGCAGAGGCCCATCGGGCCAGAGTTCCAGCACCCCGTCAGATCCGCGCGGCCCATATCGTCCGGTAGGTGATGGGCGACGCTCGCGAGGATGGCTACCGGCGGCACGGCAGCGTCCTCGTCACCGGGGCCTCGACCGGGATCGGGCGTGCCTGCGCGCTCCATCTCGACTCGGCTGGGTTCTCGGTCCTCGCCGGGGTCCGGAGTGAAGCCGACTTCGATTGGCTACGAGCGCAGGGCAGCGCGCGGCTGCGGCCGGTGATCCTGGACATAACCGACGGCGAACAGATCGCCGCATGCGCCGAGCAGGTGCGGCTGGAGAGCGCCGACGGCCTCGCGGGACTCGTAAACAACGCCGGCATCGCCGTCGCGGGTCCGTTGGAGGCGATCCCGATCGACGAGTTCCGCCGGCAGATCGAGGTCAATCTGATCGGACAGGTCGCCGTCACGCAGGCCGTTCTCCCACAGCTTCGGCAGAGGCGGGGAAGCCTGATCTTCATCAGTTCCGACAACGGTCGCCTCGCTGCGCCGTGCCTTGCGCCCTACAGCGCCTCCAAGTACGCGATCGAGGCGACTGCCGATGCGCTTCGGGTCGAGCTCAGGCCGTTTGGCGTCCGGGTGGTGCTGATCGAGCCGGGAGCGATACGCACGCCGATCTGGGAGAAGTCCCTTGCTGCCGCGAGCGCGCTGCGCGAGAGCTATCCACGCGACCTCGAGTCACTCTACGGCGCGATCTCGGACAGCGTCGAGGCCTCGGCGGCGAAGCTCGCCGCTCGGGGGGCGCCGCCGGAGCGAGTGGCTCGCACCGTCGCCCGCGCCCTCACCAGGCGGCGCCCCCGGGCCCGCTATACGGTCGGAAGTGACGCGAAGTTGGCGACGTTCGTGGCGCGACTCCCCGACCGAGTTCGCGATCGGCTCGTCGCCCGAGCCTCAGGTCTCCGCTGAGGTCCGTGCTTGGCCGCCTGTCCGGAAGGGAGCAGCAAGATCCTTCGATTCCGGGAGACTCACCGCAGTGGCCGCTGAGGAGAGCAAACCGACCGACAGATTCCGGATCCTCTGCGTCGACGGCGGAGGCATCCGCGGCCTGATCCCCGCGCTGGTCATCGCCGAGCTCGAGCGGCGGCTCCAGCAACGCGTCGGGCCGCAGGCGCGGGCCTCCGACTACTTCCACATGTTCGCCGGGACCTCGACGGGCGGGCTTGTCGCCCTCAGCCTGACCGCGCCGGACCCCGAGCAGCCGGAGCGGCCGCGGGTCAGCGGGGAGGAGCTGGCCGGCTCCTACGTCGAGGACGGCCCCGAGATCTTCCACCGGAGTCCGTCCCAGAAGCTGCGGACATTGTGGGGATGGCTCGGTCCGAAGTACACGCTGGGTCCCCTCCGGAACTCGATCGAGACCAGACTCGGAACGGGCCGCCTGGAGCAGGCGCTGCGGGAGGTGGTGGTGACGTCGTACGACATGACCAATCGCGAGCCCTACTTCTTCAAGCGCTGGCGGGCCCGCGAGTCTCCCGAGAGCGACCGCAACCGTCCGCTCACGGACGCGGGCCTCGCCACCTCCGCTGCCCCGACCTACTTCCCCTCGCACGAGCTGGACGGCCGCGCCCTGGTGGACGGCGGCGTCTTCGCCGCGAACCCGGTCATCGTCGCGATCGTTGAGGCCCTGAAGCGCTTCGGCGATCACCCCCACCACCTCGATCAGGACGATCTGCTGGTGGTCTCGATCGGCACCGGCCTGCACGAGGGCGGCTACCGGCAGGAGCAGGTCCGCCGCTGGGGGAAGCTGGGCTGGGTGCTGCCTCACGGTGGCGAGCCCCCGATCCTCGGCGCGACGCTGGCTGGGTCCTCGGACGGCGCCGACCACTGGGCCCATACCCTCCTCAACCATCCCGGGGATCCGCACATCCAGCCCGCGGAACTCGGCCACGGCCCGCGCTTCTTCCGCCTGCAGGTCCCGCTGCGAAACACGGTGGCACTGGACGACGCGAGCCGGCGCGCCCTGACCGAGACGCTGCCCGCCAGCGCGGATGAGCTGATCCGCTCGCACGAGGCCGAGCTCTCGGAGATCGTCGACCGGCTGCTGCGCTTCGAGCCGCTGCCCTTCGATCCGGCCCGGAGCGGCGCATAAGAGCCCTCTAATCCGGCTCTTAGGCACGGCTGACGGCGAAGACGCACCATCGCGGCGATGGAGTCCTATGCCGGCACCCAGCGCCCTGCCACGATCGCTCGCCGCCGAGTCCGCGAGCGCTTCGGCGGTCCGGAGGGCAACGAGATCCTCACGATCGCGGCCGCCTCGGTCCTGACCGTCCTGCTGATGGCCGAGGGGATCACGCTGCTGCGGCTGAACAGCCTGCTCAGCGCCCACATGTTCCTAGGCCTGGTGCTGATCCCGCCGGTGTTGCTCAAGATCGCCACCACCGGCTACCGCTTCGTCCGCTACTACACGAACTCGCGGCCCTACGTGGCCAAGGGGCCGCCCGCGCTGCCGCTGCGGATGCTCGCCCCGGTCCTGGTGCTGAGCACGATCGGGATCTTCATCACCGGCATCTGGCTCCTGCTGCTCGGCCACAAGTCCGACCAGGTGGTCTTCCTGCACCAGGCCTCGTTCGCGGTCTGGGCATTCTGCTTCGGGATCCACTTCCTCGCCTACCTCCCCCGCGTACTCACCTCGCTGCTCAGCGACTGGCGCGGGGCTCGGACGCATCGGGTCCACGGCTCGGGCCTGCGCGGCATGCTGGTCGCCGCCTCCCTCGGTGCCGGTCTCGCACTCGCCATCTCGCTGGCCGGCGCAATCGGGGGCTGGCACGGCAGTCCATCTGGCTAGACGAGTTTTCCAGGTGGGATACTCCGGCGAGTGCTCGGCGTAGGGCCCGAGCGCGGCGTTAGGAGATCGTATGGGATCCTCGGCTCGCTGGGCGCAGCGGGAGGTCACCACCAGCAGGCGGTGCATGCCGCGGTCAACCACCGCAAGCTGGAGAGCACCCAGGCGTCATCGCTCCTCGTCTGTATGCAGAAGGCGACGCGCTAGACCGAGCGGGTGGCCGTCGCCCTCTTCCGAGCATTCGCGGCCCGACCGAGCGCCTCGCGACCGATGAGTCTCGTCCCGGTCCGGGGTCTTGATCCCGAGAGTTCAATCAGACAGGAGGAACTGGATGAGTGGGAAGGTCGTTGTGACGGAATTCATCACTCTGGACGGTGTGATCCAGGATCCCGGCGGAAGCGGCGAATACGACCGCGGCGGCTGGAGCTTCGAGTACGACCGCGGCGACGACGGCGACAAGTTCAAGCTCGACGAGCTGATGGCCGCCGATGCGCAGCTGCTCGGGCGCGTCACCTACGAGGGCTTCGCCGCCGCCTGGCCGACGATGGAGGACGAGCAGGGCTTCGCGGAGAAGATGAACAGCATGCCCAAGTACGTCGTCTCCACCACGATCACCGAGCCGGAGTGGCAGAACACCGCGGTGATCTCCGACAACGTCGCCGAGGAGGTCGCGAAGCTGAAGGATCAGTACGAGGGCGACATCCTGATCGCCGGCTCGGCCAAGCTGATCGCGACGCTGCTCGAGAACGACCTCGTCGACGAGTGGCGGCTGATGGTCTTCCCGGAGATCCTCGGCGAGGGCAAGCGGCTCTTCCCGGAGGGGAGCGACCGCCGCAAGCTCAAGTTGACCGACGACCGGCCCCTGGGCCCGGACGGGATCCGGCTGCTCACCTACGAGCGCCTCGCGTGAGCGACTAGGCGGCCTGCTTGACCGAGCCGACGAACTCGCGCACCTCGGCCGCCGGCTCCGAGTAGGCGTCGCCGAGCGCGGCCTCCACCGCGCTCATGTACTCCTGGGCCCAGGCCGGGAAGTCGTAGTCGATCGCCCGCAGGAACTCGAGCGTCACCGCCAGGCGGATGTCGGCGATCGTCGGGGAGTCGCCGCCGATGAACTTCTTCTCGCCGATGAAGAACGAGTGGAACGCCTCGAGCGGCTGGGCGATCGCCTCGGTGGCGTCCTTGGCCGCCTTCGCCTTGATCTCATCGTCGGCATCCGATGTCGCCGCCTCGCCCGCGTACTGGGGGAAGCCCAGCGTCGGGTAGGTGGCGCGCGCGACCAGCGGGTAGAGGGTGCCGATCAAGTAGAACATCGCGCTGTCGTTCATCGCCCGCTCGGCCGGGTCCGGGGGATAGAACTGCTCCAGACCGTGCCTGTTGCAGAGGTACTGCATGATCGCGCAGCTCTCCCACAGTGAGCCGTTCGGAAGCCCCTCGCACTCGAGCAGCGGCGTCAGGTCCGCCGGATCCTTCGCCAGGAACTCCGGGGTCCCCTTCTTGCCCCACATGTCGACCTCTTCGAAGTCGAGCCCCGCGGCTCGGACGAAGACCCGAGCCGAGAGGTTGTTCACGCTCGGCTTCAGGATGCTCAGTGTGTTCTCAGCCATGTGTCTTCTCCTCCAGCTGGTACGGCTGCTTGGGCGATCGGTCCTCGGAGAGCGACGCCCGCGACCGCCTGATGAGCGTCTCGATGGCATCCGCGAGATGCTCCTGGTCGATGTTGTAGTCGCCGCGCTCCGTCCGGATCCTGTGGGCCTCGAGCAGCACGTCGGAGTGCGTGTAACCGAACGGCGGCTCGAAGCGGTACGACGAAAGCTCGATCAGCAGGCCGAGCGGGTCCTCGAAGTAGATCGAGTCCATGAAGCCGCGGTCCCTGACGTCCGAGTGATCGACGCCGCGCTCGTCGAGGCGCTCGACCGCCTGCTGGAAGGTTGCCCCAGAGACCGAGAGGGCGATGTGGTGAACGCAGCCCGGGTCGGTC
>DATGDO010000140.1:0-4770 GCA_035310805.1 Solirubrobacterales bacterium | reverse complement strand
AAGATGCGCCGCCGGGTGATCGCGCTCGATGCTGGTCGGATCGTCCGCGATCAGGCCGTCGGCACCTACACCCCGGACGACGAGTCAACCCGCGAGTTCGCGCTGAGGCTCCGCGAGGAGATGGGCGTCGACGACGAGGGGCCCCGCTACTAGAGCAGGAGATGGGCCGAGTCTTCTTCTTCATCCGAGAAGGGCTGCGGGCGCTCAGGCGCAGCGCGGCCCCGAGCCTGGCGGCCATCGTCACGGTCTGTCTCACCGTGCTGCTGCTCGGTGTCCTGATTCCGGTCCTCCAGACGACCAACGGCAAGACCAACCAGGTGCGAGACCAGGTCGGCCTGCGGATCTTCCTGAACGACGTCAATGGCCAACAGGCGCCGTCGGACCAGATCCAGGCGCTACAGGCGAGGCTCCAGGCGATTCCCCACGTCAAGGAGGTCCAGTTCGTCGGCAAGGCCCAGGCCCTCAGCATCCTCAGCGACCGGCTCAAGCAGGACAACCGCGCCGACATCACGGCGCAGCTGCCCGGCGCCCACAACCCGCTGCCGGCATCGTTCAACGTCACTCCCGACGACCTCTCCAATCTCTCGACCGTGAGGGCGGCTGTCACGCCGCCGGGCCCGAACGGAGCGCCGACCCCGATCAGCCGGCTGATCAGCGACATCGGCGACTCGCGCGACGACGCCAGCAAGATCAGCGGCGCGACCACCGCGATCCGCTGGGTCCTCGGGGTGGTCTCGGGTCTGCTGCTCGTCGCCTCGCTGCTGCTGGTCGGCAACACGATCCGGCTCTCGATTTACGCGCGTCGCCGCGAGGTGGAGGTGATGCGGCTGGTCGGCGCCACCAACTGGTTCATCCGCTGGCCCTTCATGGTGGAGGGGCTGGTCTGTGGGCTCGTCGGCGCCGGGATCGCGATCGGCCTGCTCTTCCTCGGTAAGCAGGTGATCGTCGATCCGCTCGCCAACAACTTCAACCTGATCTCCTCTGGGGACACGATCCCGTTCGCCAGCCTCGCGCTCGTCCTGCTCTGCGTGGCGATGGGCGTCTCGACGATGGGCAGCGGCCTGACGCTGCGTCGCTTCCTCCGGATTTGACCAGCAAACCAGCATGAAACGGGCTGCCCGCCCGTGAAACGGGCTGCTCCTGGCAAAGCACCCCGGCGTCACCCTTTCGTGATCGCGGCCCTGGTCGCGATCGCCTTCGTGGTCGGCATCGTCGCCGGAGGGCAGGTCGACGCGATCCGCAACGCGGTCGACGACGTCTTCGGCAACAAGAGCCAGGACGCGACGGCGGAGGCTATCGACGTGATCCACGACGACTACTTCCACACGGTCGACGAAAACGACCTGGAAAACGCCTCGATCGGGTCGATCATCGATCACATCAAGCGGCGCTATCACGACCGCTTCTCCCATTACTTCGATCCGACGGAGTACGACCGCTTCAAGCAGGGCTCGAGCCTATCCGGCGTCGGCGTCGCCGTGAACGAGGTCTCTCGCGGGCTGCGGGTGGCGACCGTCTACAAGCACACGCCGGCCCGGGAGGCCGGGATCCAGGCTGGCGACGTGATCACCGGCGTCAACGGCAAGCCGATCGCCGGCCGCGCCGCCGACGCCGTCACCAGCGAGATCAGGGGACCCGCCGGCACCAAGGTGACGCTCACGATCGCGAGCCGCGACGGGAGCAGCCGCGACGTCACCTTGACTCGGCGCCAGGTCGAGATCCCCCAGGTCACGGGCCGGATCGAGAAGGTGAACGGTGTGAAGGTCGGCTACGTGCGCCTGGCCGGGTTCTTCCCCGGCGCTCACGGCGAGCTCCGCAAGGAGGTGGAGCACCTCTACGAGCAGGGCGCTCACGGGATCGTGCTCGACCTGCGCGGCAACGGCGGCGGCCTGCTCACCGAGGCCGTCCTGGTCTCGAGCATCTTCGTACCGGACGGGGTGATCGTCTCGACCAACGGCCGTACCCAGCACACCCGGACCTTCGACGCCACCGGGGACGCCCTGCCTCGTCACCCGATGGTTGTGCTGATCAATGGGGACACCGCTTCCGCGTCGGAGATCGTCACGGCCGCCTTGGAGCAGGCCGGGATCGCGAAGGTCGTCGGCACCACCTCCTTCGGCAAGGGAACCTTTCAGGAGGTGATCCCACTGAAGAACGGCGGTGCGCTCGATCTGACGGTCGGGGAGTATCTGACCCGTGACGGGACATCGATCAACGGCACCGGGATCGCGCCGCAGGTGAAGGCCAAGGACATCCCCTCGACCAAGCCGGACGAGGGCCTGCAGCGCGCGTTCCAGGTGCTCGCGGGATCACTCACAGCGGAGAGCCGGAAATGACGGCCTCCTACGCTGTCAGGTGCCGTCCTCGGTCGCCCCGATAGCTGTTGCAGGAGCTTCCTGCGCCCTAGGCTGGCGGCGCATGGAACTCGCCATTCCCAGGCCACCGTCATGAGGGACCTCGCTGGGCAGCCAGCTCTGAAGCGCGTCGTCCTCGTTTCCAAGCGCGGGCGGTTCCTGGTCGGCGAGCTCCTCTTCGAGCGCGGCGGCAGGATCGAGCTTGGCGGTGGGCGGCGGGCGGCGACCCCCGGCCGGATGGCCGTTGTCGAGCTCGGGCAAGGCCGCGGGAGGGCGCGCGTCGTCAGGGAGCTCGGCGATCCTCGCCGCGCCGCCGACGTGATCGACGCGATGCTCGAGGACCGCGAGGTGCGGACGGGGTTCCCGCGGCGGATCGAGGACGAGGCCGGCGAGGCTCCCGCACGGGCCACCGCGCTAGACATCGACCGGCGGGACCTCCGCGACCTCGCCACCTTCACCGTCGACCCGGCGAGCGCACACGACTTCGACGACGCGATCTCCGCCTCGCGGACCGAGCGCGGCGTCCGCGTCTGGATCCACATCGCCGACGTCGCGGCGCACGTCCGACCGCGCAGCGCCCTTGAGAAGGAGGCGCACCGCCGCGCCAACTCGACCTACGTCCCGGGCCGAGTCGCGCCGATGCTGCCGCACGCGCTCTCCAGCGACGCGTGCAGCCTCGCCCCCGAACAGCAGCGGCTGGCCGTCACCTCGGAGATCGAGCTGGCCGAATCGGGCGAGCCGCTTTCGGCGAGCTTCTACCGCAGCGTGATCCGTTCGGACGTCCGCCTGAACTACGACCAGCTCGATGAGGTCTTCACCGGGCGAGCGAGGCCTCCCGAGCCGATCGCCGAGCCGCTCGGGCTCGCCAGGGACGCGGCCGCCGCCCTCGCGGCGCGGCGGCCCCGCGCCTCGCTGGAGGTGGAGAGCTTCGAGCCCGAGTTCCGCTTCGAGGAGGGCCAGGTGACCGGTGCGCATTCGGTTCCCCAGACCGAGGCGCACCGGTTGATCGAGCACCTGATGATCCTCACCAACGAGCGGGTGGCCGAGCTGCTCGAGCGTCGCGGCATGCCGACGCTCTACCGGGTCCACGAGCCGCCGGATCCCGAGCGGATCCGCTGGCTGACCGAGCAGCTCGCCGCCCTCGACGTCCCGACCCCGCCGCTGCCCGACTCGCTCACGCCGCAGCAGGCCGGCGAGCTCGCCGGGCAGGCAAGCCGCCTCGTGGCGCGCGAGGCCGAGCGCCGCGGACACGGCCGCGCGGCGTATACATCGCTTGTGCTTCGCTCGCTCAAGCAGGCGCATTACGCGGATCGCAACCTGGGCCACGCCGGCCTGGGCAGCCCCGCCTACGCCCACTTCACGTCTCCGATCCGCCGCTATCCGGACCTGGTGGCGCACCGCGCCCTGCTCTCGGCGATCGGAGCGGGTGAGGATGCGCCGCGGGCCGAGGGGCTCGCCGAGGTCGGTACCCACTGCTCCGAGCGCGAGCGCGACGCCGGGCGGACCGAGCGCGACGCCGACTCGGTCTGCGCGGCCTTCCTGCTCGAGCGTGAGCTCTTCGAGCGAGGCCACGACAGCCGCTTCGAGGGGGAGGTCTCCGGGGTGGTTGGTGCGGGGGCCTTCGTGCGCTTCGGCGGAGCGCTCGCTGACATCTACGAGGGCTTTCTCCCCGCTCGCCGGATCGGGGGACGGGAACGCTACGAGCTCGACACCACCGAGACCATGCTGCTCGGCGCCCGCGGGGGCGGCGCGATCCGCATGGGCGATCCGGTCACCGTCACCGTCGACCGGGTCGAGGCCCCCCGGGGGCGGGTCGATCTGCTGCCGGTGGAGGGCTGATGGCGAAGAGGTCCAAGGGCCCGCGCGCCCCGGTCAGCGGCGACGTCGCCACCAACCGCCGCGCCCGCCACAAGTTCCAGCTCCTGGAGAAGATGGAGGCGGGCATCGAGCTGCGCGGCAGCGAGGTCAAGTCCCTCCGCGACGGCAAGGCTCAGATCAACGAGGCCTACGCCGTGATCGACGGCGGCGAGGTCTGGCTACGCGGCGCACACATCCCGCCCTATCTGCCCGCCTCCGACCAGAATCACGATCCCGACCGACCGCGGAAGCTCCTGCTCCACCGCCGGGAGATCGAGCGGTTGATCGGCAAGACCGCCGAGCGCGGCCTGACGCTGGTCCCCACTCGCATCTACTTCAAGGGCCCGAGGGCAAAGGTCGAGCTGGCTCTTGCGAAGGGCAAGGAGGGCAGGGATCGGCGCCGCGAGATCGCCGACCGCGACCTGCGGCGCGAGGTCGAACGCGACTTCAAGCAAAGGCTGTCGTAGACCGCCTCGCCATGCCGCGGGTGCGGGCGGCCACCCGAGATCGGTCGCCGCCGCCTCGCCGCCCTCACAGATGGAGTGGCCAGGCATCCGCT